>JBJKRP010000144.1:0-9618 GCA_046704565.1 Ignavibacteriaceae bacterium
CGGCTCTTCATTTAGTGCAAAGGAAAGATACAACTTTTGACTTCGATTCATCGGCTGTAAGTCTTCTTAAGAAATTTGCCGAAGCCGGAAGCCCCGAAGCCTTAACACTCCTTGGAAGGATGTACGAGCAAGGGGTGTATTTCCCGAAAGATTTAATCCAGGCATCGGTCTATTACATTAGAGCAATGAGACTCGACTCTCCACGCTCTCCTTTCTTTTTATGGAAGATGGTAAAGGCTCCGGGTTATTTTGCCAACCTCAAAAACAAAATAGACAGCAATGATCCAAGGGCAATGTTTGTGTGGTACGGGCTGGTAACTTCCGGACTCGACCAGCAAATAACAGAGGCTGATGCAGTTAAGCTTCTTGAAAAGTCGGCTGCAATGAATTACCTGCCTTCGCTGAATGAGCTTGGACTTGATCTCTACACAGGTAAATATTTGAAGCAAGACCGAAGCAAGGCATTACAGGTTTGGCAGTTTGCCGAAAAACTCGGAAGCAGCGAAGCAAAAGTCAGAATTGATGTGGCTAAGATTTACGGCTTTGTAAAGAAAGCAGATTATCAAAAAGCCGTAGAAGATATTTCAAAAGAGATTGATGAAGGTTCCGTGCTTGCGCAGGCAACTCTTGCCTATTGCTATGAGAACGGTATCGGATTGGAAACAAGCGAGCCGGAGGCGGTAAAGTATTTTCGTCTTGCCGCTCAAAGAGGAAGCAGGTTTGCCTACGATGAACTGAGAAGATTGTACGATGCACTTAGACCAAATGATAAAATGTTCCAGTTGAATTAGGAGACGGTAAAATGAGAGCAGTTGGCTTATATAAATATTTACCTGTTGATAATCCGGAATGCCTGGTTGATGTTGATATTCCAAAACCAAAGCCGCAAGGACACGATTTATTAGTCAGGGTAAAAGCAATATCGGTAAATCCGGTTGATGTAAAGACAAGAGCTCCTAAAGATAAAGAAGAGCAGGCACCAAAAATTTTAGGATGGGACGCAGCCGGCATAGTTGAAGAGACCGGAAGTGAAGTTACATTATTTAATAAGAACGATAAAGTTTATTACTCCGGAAGTATTATACGGCAGGGAAGCTATTCCGAATTTCAATTAGTAGATGAAAGGATTACCGGACGTAAACCGGAAAACCTGTCTTTTGAAGAAGCCGCAGCTTTGCCTTTAACTACGATAACAGCATGGGAAGGAATGTTTGAACAAATGTTAATTCCTATTGACGACGCTGAAAAGACAAATGGAAAATCTATTTTAATTATCGGCGGTGCAGGCGGTGTAGGTTCAATAGCAATCCAGCTTGCAAAAAAATTAACCGGGCTTAAAATTATTGCTACTGCTTCAAGATCCGAGACTAAAGATTGGTGCCTTAGCCTTGGTGCCGATTATGTAATTAACCATTACAATAATTTTCCCGATGAGTTAAACAAGATTGGAATCAATAATGTTGATTTTATTTTTTGTCTGAATGATACAGGCAGACATTTTCCCAAAGCGGCAGAAGTTTTAAAACCATTTGGAAGGTTTTGTACGATTGTTGGGACTAAACCCGGCGAACAATTAGATAGCAGCTTATTAAGAAGCAAGAGCGGAAATTTTTCATGGGAGTTTATGTTTACAAAATCCTCCTTCCAAACACAGGACATGATTTCCCAGCACAACCTGCTTAACAAGACTTCGGAACTGGTTGAAAAAGGCATTATCAAAACTACGTTGAAAGAAAATTTCGGTAATCTTAATGCGGCAAATCTACGCAAGGCACACGCTAAAATTGAGTCCGGCACTACTATCGGCAAAATTGTTCTTAGCGGAATCGAGTAGCTTCTAATTGCTGCATTGTTTAATTGCTAATTTGTTTTCGATGAACATGGACTGCCATTTAACAATTAGACAAATATTGATTACTTCATCTTAAACGTCTGCCTCATTTCTTCAGCATTAGTAATGCAGACATTTAAGTCTTTAAGAATCCCATCCTCAATATTATAAATCCAGCCGTGTATAGAGAGGTTCTGCCCTTCAGTCCATGCGTTCTGAACAATTGTTGTATTACAGACATTTGAAGTTTGTTCAATTACGTTTAACTCGCACATTCGATCCATCTTTTCTTTTTGATTTTGTATAGAATCGATTTTGTTTTGGTGGTAGCGGTAAACATCCTGAATATTTCTGAGCCAGTTGTCGATAAGTCCGTGGTCTTTGTTTTCTAAAGCAGCCTTTACGCCGCCGCAGCCGTAATGTCCGCAGACTATAATATGCTTTACTTTTAAAACCTCAACGGCAAACTGAATTACGGAAAGACAATTAAGATCTGTGTGCACAACAACGTTGGCAATATTCCGGTGGACAAATATTTCGCCGGGGAGAAGGTCTATAATCTGGTTTGCAGGAACACGGCTGTCCGAGCAGCCAATCCATAGGTATTCCGGCTTCTGCTGCCTGGATAGATTAAGGAAAAAATCCGGGTCGGCTTGCTTCATGCGTTCAGCCCACAGTTTATTTTTATCAAATAGATGTTTCAAGACTCTCATCGCTGTCTCCAATTAATTAAAAGATATTATACAATATAGTTTAAAAGTAAAATATCTATTTTAATTTTCTGCACACCGGTTGTATCTTTGTGCTTTCAATTTCAATCTTTTTTCGATCAAAAATAAATTAATAGAAGACCAACTATAATGAGTAAAGAAGATCAGATAATACCGCGCAGCAAAGACTTTAACGAATGGTACAATACGCTCGTTCTGAGAGCGGACCTCGCAGACTACGGTCCTGTTCGAGGGACAATGATAGTTAAGCCCTACGGCTGGACTCTGTGGGAAAACATCCAGAGTGCTCTCGATAAAAGATTCAAAGCGACGGGAATCGAGAATGCTGCCTTTCCAATGTTTATACCGATGAGCTTTCTGGAAAAAGAAGCGCATCATATAGAAGGCTTCGCTCCTGAGCTTGCAGTGGTTACACACGGCGGAGGCAAAGAGCTTAGCGAGCCGGTCGCCGTTAGACCAACGTCGGAGACCATTATAGGACACGCGTACGCAAAGTGGATTCAGAGCCATCGCGATCTTCCTGTTCTAATTAACCTTTGGAACAGTGTGGTACGCTGGGAGCTTCATACAAAGTTATTTCTTCGTACCCTTGAATTTTACTGGCAGGAAGGTCATACCGCTCATGCAACCGAAGCCGAAGCATGGGAAAGAACAAAGCTTATGCTCGATATCTATGCAGACTTTGCAATCAATGACGCTGCTATACCGGTAATACCAGGTGAGAAAACCGAATCTGAAAAATTTGCAGGCGCCGAACGCACCTTAACAATCGAAGCGATGATGGGCGATGGAAAGGCTCTTCAGTCCGGTACTTCGCATTACCTTGGACAAAATTTCTCCAAAGCATTCGACATTAAATACCTGGATGTCGATAACATTCAGCAGTTCTGTCATACTACATCCTGGGGATTGAGTACAAGATTTATCGGCGCCATTATTATGACTCACGGCGACGATAAAGGACTTGTTCTGCCTCCAAAGCTTGCACCACTTCAGGTTATCATCGTTCCGATTTTCAAAACAGAAGATGAAAAGCCCTCAGTTCTAAACGAAGCCGAATCGATAAAGAAAGAATTGAGCGATGCAGGGATCAGAATTAAAATTGATTCCAGGGATAATCTCACCGCCGGATATAAATTTAATGATTGGGAAATGCGCGGCGTACCGGTTAGAATTGAGATAGGACCGAGGGATATTAAGAACAACTGTGCCGCCGTTGCAAGAAGAGATGTTCCCGGTAAAGACGGCAAAGCTATTATTTCAAGGGATAGTTTAAAGGAAAGAGTAAAATTATTATTGAATGAAATTCAAAATAATCTTCTTGTTAGAGCCACAAAGTTCCGCGATGATAATACGTTGAATGTAACTAACTACGACGATTTCAAACGGGCAGTAGAGAAAGGCTTTGCATCTGTCTGGTGGGCTGGCAGCGCCGGGGACGAAGCAAAGATAAAAGAAGAAACGAAAGCGTCTGTACGGTGTATTCCATTTAATCAGCCGGGAGGAAAAGGGACATGCTTTTACACCGGTAAGCCTGCAGATAAGATTGCGGTCTTTGCTAAGTCGTATTAGTCAATAGTATCAGCGAACTTTTTTTTTAAGTGACCTGCAGTTTGTCGTTTCGGCAGAAAGGACAATAAACTAACCAGACAACCATTCTAAAAGTGAAAGGCACAAAGTAATTCACGCCTTTTCCAGCAGTGTCGTCAAGCTGCCTTTGATCGCCGGCTCGCCCGTTATTTTGAAATTATTTTTTCGAGCGGCATTCAAGGTCACTTCAAACCCTTCTTCGGTTACATGTCCGTTTGGCTCAGCAATTAACATTTTTGCCCCCGGCTTCAATACCTCGTTCATTTCTTTAAAAACATTTAACACATCCGGCATTTCGTGCAGCACTGCAAATGCCCAGGCAAAATCAATTTGATTTTTTAATGAATTTATTTCCAGAGAATTTGCCGGACATTGATGAAGTTCAATCCTTTCAAGTACATTTGCTTTCCGTGCCTTCTTCGCCAGTTTCGCAAGCATTTCTTTTTGCAGGTCAACACATATTACCCTGCCGCTTTTACCAACCATTTTTGCCGCCGGAATGCTGAAGAAACCCATAGCGCTGCCGACGTCCATTACATTCATTCCCTCCCTTATATAAGGGCTTAATATCTTAACCGGGTTGTGATACAACTTCCTTACCGGGCTTGCAAGAAAATATCCAACCCAAACCGGACATACATGCTCTGCCATTTTCTTTGCCTTTAATTATTTTTGGAATTTTTATTTTAAAGTTCTCATATTTATAAAGACGAACATAGCTAAAATTAATTTTATCATGTAATTTTTTATTCCGGCGGAAACACGTTTAGATAGCCGGTTTAATTCTTAACAGGAAAAGCTTTTCGCTATTAAATAATTTAGCATTACAGCCATTTAACAATTCAACAGTTAAACAATGAAATAATTTTTTAGTAATTTTGTCTTCATAATTTCCAAACACTTGAAAGAACCAGATGAAATTTGCAAAGAGATTAGACAGGCTCCCACCCTATCTTTTCGCGGAACTTAATGCGATAAAATTACAGAAGCGCCAGCAGGGGATTGATATGATTGACCTCGGCATGGGTAATCCCGACCAGGCTACTCCAAAATTTATTATCGATAAATTAAAACAGGCAGTAGACGATCCGAAGACCCACCGGTATTCAAGATCGAAAGGGATACCGGCAATATTGAAAGCCATTTCACGAAAGTATAAACGGGATTTCGGAGTGGACATCAATCCCGAAAACGAGGCAATTGCAACAATCGGAAGCAAAGAAGGATTGGCGCATCTTTGTCTTGCTTTGCTTGACGGCGGCGATGTTGTTATGGTTCCAAACCCGACCTATCCAATCCACATTTATGGCGTAACTGCAGCAGGAGCCAACGTGGTCTCAATTCCATTAAGCCCGGAGAATGATTTTATACCGGATATATCTTTAATTACACGCGACATGTGGCCACGCCCCAAAATGCTTATATTAAACTTTCCTGCCAACCCAACTACGGCAGTCGTCGATCTTGATTATTTAAAAGAGATAGTCTCGTTCGCTAAGAAGTCGGAAATGATCGTCGTACACGACATGGCTTACAGCGATATTGTATTTGACGGGACAAAGGTTCCTTCCATACTTCAGGTGCCGGGTGCAAAGGATATTGCAGTTGAATTCTTTACGATGTCGAAAAGCTACAACATGGCGGGATGGCGTGTCGGCTTTTGTGTAGGCAATGCGGAAATTTGTAAAGCTCTTGCCAAGTTAAAAAGCTTTTATGATTACGGCATATTTACGCCAATACAAGTTGCTGCAATTGCCGCTCTCGATTCGCCTTCTTCAGTAACAAAGGAGATTGCCGATGTTTATACTAAAAGGCGCGATGTTTTAGTCGATGGCTTGAACAGCATAGGCTGGAACGTTAAGAAGCCGAAAGCAAGTATGTTCGTATGGGCTCCTATCCCGGACAAGTTTAAAGATATAGGCTCAATTCAATTCTCCAAATTATTAATAGATAAGGCAGAAGTGGTCACTTCTCCAGGAGCAGCTTTTGGAGACCATGGTGAAGGATATCTACGTATTTCAATGGTAGAAAATGAGCAGCGGATAAAACAGGCAATCAGGAATATTAAAAAGCTTATGGACAAATAGGAATGACCTTATTGTAAATCTTACTGATTGTTATTAGGTAGTCATTCGATTGTCATTTATAATGTAGGAAGTTAATTGAAAAATAAAAACTCACTTCAAAATATTCTGAATGATAAGACCTCAGGCTCTTCGGAAATATTGCTGAAGCTGAATAATTACTTCAAAGACTCTTCTGCAAATTTGAAGCATCTAAAACCCGCTGCTAAACATGCAAAAGATAATCTTTCACACTTTGAGGCTGTTAACGATTATCTGAATTCAATCGAAGATATTCTTGATTCCGGTGATTACTTAGAGCTTAAAAAATTCACATCCGATTTTGATATACATCTTCAAACCAAATATGAATTTCTCTATAAGAATGCTCAGCCTTTATTGAAGCATGCAAATGCCGTCCTATCCCTTTCAAACAGTAAGACGCTGCTGGAAATTTTTAAGCGATGGAGAAAAGACAATAAAAGACTAAAAATAATTCTCTGCGAATCGAGACCTAAGCTGGAAGGAAGAATTTTTGCAGAAGCCTTGTTAAGAGAAAAGATTAAAGTGGAACTCATTTATGACTTTATGATTTCACTTTACATTCCTAAAGTTGATGCGGTAATCGTTGGTGCGGATGCCGTTCTGAACAACGGAAATGTCGTTAACAAAACCGGCAGCACAGCGGCAGCGATTCTTTGCAGGTATTTTAACAAGCCTTTTTATGTTTTCTCTACAAAAGATAAATTCAGCGGTAAAGATTATTTCGTTCAAAAGAAGCAAAAAGCTGATGAGGTCTGGAAAGTAAAAAGGAAAAACGTTGTTATCTCCAACTTTTATTTCGAAGAAGTGCCGGAAGAATTAATAACAAAAATCATAACAGATTAAATCGAAATAAGCCGTTTGCTTTTCTTATTAAATCTTAGAGTAAGAAGAACAGCAGAAGACATCAGTCCGACAAGAAAGCCTATCCACACTCCTACAACCTGCATCTTCAAGATAAATCCGAAGAAGTATCCGACCGGCAAAGCGATAATCCAATAAGAAATAAATGCAATTAAAGTAGGACCTTTTACATCGGTTAATCCGCGAAGGATGCCAATCCCTACCGCTTGAGTCCCGTCAAAAATTTCAAACATTGCCGCTATAACCAGAAGCGTGGACGCAATTGAAACCACCTGGCTATCATGAATATAAAGCGAAGGAAGAAATTTCCTGAACACCACAAAGACAATTCCGCAAGCTGCCATAATTGATGCACCGAGAATAACGGCAACAAATCCTGCTCTTCTTACTTCATGAACGTCCTGTTTCCCTACCCCATTGCCAACTCTAATGGCACCTGCAGAAGAAATGCCAAGCGTCGCCATATAAGTTACCGATGCAAGGCTGATTGCGATTTGATGCGCCGCCAGTTGGTCCGTTCCAAGCCAGCCGATCATAATTACTGCAAAGGAAAAGGCGCCGATCTCAAAAAAATATTGCAAAGCGCTCGGAACTCCTAAAGCAAGGATCTTCCTTATAAAGATGAAATTTAATTTTTTTATGATGAGGGAAACGTCAAACTGCTTAAACTTTTTTGAGTTCTTAACATACCAGAAAATTACGACAGCCATGAACAGCCTTGAAGAAAAGGTAGCCCAGCCCGAACCGTTCAGTTCAAGCTTTGGAAAACCGTAATGCCCGTAAATTAAAATCCAATTTACGGCGGCATTTATCAAGTTGGCAATTATCGTAATTACCATTGCCGGTCGGGTAAAGGATAAACCTTCGATGAATTGCTTGTATGTTTGAAAAATCATTATAGGTATAATTGAATACCCGAGAATCCTGGTGTAAGAAATCGATTGTCTCACAACCTCTTCCGGTTGATTCAAATATTTTATTACTCCCGCTAAGAAATAAGTTATAATAAGCAGGATTATCCCGAGCAAAATATTTATGACAATTGATTGCTTGAATAGAATTCCGATGTCACCATTTTTCCCGGCTCCAACAGCTATTGCGGTCAATGGAGTAACTGCATAAGAGACTCCAATTCCTATAATCAAAACCAATAAGAAAATGCTGTTTGAAACAGAGGCAGCGGCAAGCGGAGCCGGTCCTAAACCGCCCACCATCATGCTGTCTACAACTCCCATCATTACCCAGCCAAGCTGACCGACCATAACGGGGTATGCAAGCTTGAATGTACTTTTAATATGTTCTTCTACAGATTGCACAAATCAAAAAGAAATGGATACATAAAGTTAAGGAAAGTGAGCCGAAAAACCGGAAGATGGAATTTACCCTTTTAAATCTCCCCTTAGTAAATACCGGATGGCGGGTGATTATTTACCGACGGAATAGACCGAGATTCCTGCCGCGTTAGCCGATGTAAAAGTATAATTGTACCTTGCAGTTACGCTGTCAATCTGCTTCATTGATAAGGTAGGATTAGCGGGCTCAACAGCTACGGTTGTGTAAACCTTTGAATTTTTATTTTCTTTATTGCTTGAAAAAGCGCCGACTAAGAATAATCCTCCGAATAAAAATAGAAGACTAAAGAAAACGGCTAAACCTACAAGAAATTTTTTCATATTTATTACCTCAAATCAATTACTTAAATATCCCCGGGAAATAAGTATTCTAAATAGAATTCACTCTTAAAATTAACAGCGGGAAGATGAAAATAATTGTTCAAATAGTCAAGTCGTCATCTACAAGCGGCATCCGGTTACGATTTAACTCATTCTTAAAGGAGATTACGGCAAGTAATAAAAATGCCGGATTATTTAACCGCAGACAAAAATTTAATGTTTCTTAGCGGAGAGACAGGGATTCGAACCCTGGGTAGAGATAAACCCTACACTGGTTTTCGAGACCAGCCTATTCAACCACTCTAGCATCTCTCCGGTTGACAAAGTTAATTTTTTTAACGGCACAAATTAATATTAATCGGAGACTAAAAGAAAATACTACGCTGCTTTTGTTAAAAAAAATTATATATCTATATTTGCATCTCTAAATTGGAAAGGTGCAGGAGTGGTTTTCAGCCAGAAGCTGATCCGCCTCCGGCGGAAACTGGTAGTTAGGTAATCAGATGTCTATGTCCTATGGAGTAACAAATTGCACAAACGATATGTCGGTTCATCTGATGATATTCCTGAAAGAATTAATCAACATAACAGGGGCTGTAATAAGTTTACTAAGGGAGGTATTCCCTGGCAATTTCTTTATAGTGAAGAGATCGCGACAAAACACGAAGTGCTAAAAAGAGAAAAGTTCTTAAAATCAGGTCAGGGAAGAAAGTTCCTTGACGAATTATTTAAAGACTGGAAAGGTGCAGGAGTGGTTTAACTGGCACGCCTGGAAAGCGTGTGTACTTTAACGGGTACCGAGAGTTCGAATCTCTCCCTTTCCG
>JBJKRP010000145.1:0-4115 GCA_046704565.1 Ignavibacteriaceae bacterium
TTGAACCGAGAGTTTTTCTCACTCCAACCTCTTTCGCGCGTTTCTCAGATCTTGCCGTTGAAAGGTTGATAAAGTTTATACATGCGATAAGCAGGATGGCGATAGCGATAGCCGAGAAAATATACACGTAGCTCATGCTGCTGTTCTGCTCTATTTCATAGTTGAGATGAGAATGCAGATGTATTGAGCTTAGATTCTGAAGCACGTATCCATACCTGTTTCCGGCAGACATCATTTGACGCATTGATACGCCTGTCGCGGATTCCCACTGAGGACCGGCGTATTTTACATACTCTTCATTTAGCTTGCGTTGGAATTCTGCCGGACTGGTTCCTTTTCTCAAAAGAAAATAAGTGATATAGTTATTGCTTAACCAATTTGTATTTCTGCTGTCCTCGATGGAAGTCAGCGAGCCGATAAAATCAGGATGAATGTGTGAATTATGAGGGACATCTTTAATTACTCCGGTAACGACATAATCAGTTTGCTTATTTAAGTTCAGAATCCTGCCTACCGGGTTTTCATTTCCAAAATATTTTTTTGCCATTGACTCAGTAAGGACAACGGTATTCGGTTTTGTAAGAGCGCTTTTCTTATCGCCTTCAACAAAAGGAAGAGTAAATACATCAAACAAAGTTGAATCCGCCCAGAAAAATTTATCTTCATTAAAGATATTGTCTTTATACCTGACTAATTGGTTTCCTTCCGAATGCCATCTAACGTAATTCTCTACTTCAGGCAAATCGTGATAAACAACCGGTCCCATGGGCGCAGGGCTAAATGCCCCATTAAGGTCATGTCCGTTTATATGGGCAAATACCGTGGGTCTGTAAATCCGATCAGCATTATTGTTATAGCGGTCATAGCTTAGCTCATCCTTTACAACCAGCATAATTGCAATGCAGCATGCAGTTCCAACAGTAAGACCGGCAATATTTATTGCAGAATATATTTTAAATCTTATAAGATTTCTAAAAGCGGTTTTCAAATAATTTTTTAACATAATTTTCTCCTTCTTCGCTTTGCTCTTTGTGATATTTATTCATACCTCAAACTTTTTATTGGGTTTGCCGTTGCAGCTTTTATTGCCTGGATGCTTACCGTTGTTATTGCAATCATCAAGGCTATTCCGCCGGCTAAAAAGAATACCCACCAGCTTAAGCTAATTCTATATGCAAATGATTGCAGCCACTTATTCATAAAATAAAACGCTGCCGGGAATGCAATTACATTGGATATGGTTATCCAGAGCAAATATTTTTTTGAAAGCATAAATACAATCTTCGCTACATTGGCACCCAGCACTTTATGTATTCCTATATCTTTAATCTTCCGTTCTATCATAAATGCCGTTAACCCGTAAAGCCCAATGCATGCTATAAAAATTGCAAGGATTGAAAAGTATTTGAAAATGCTGCTCATCCTTTGTTCGGCTAAATAATTTGCGTTCTGACTCTCGTCAACAAAATAAAAGTTAAATGGTTCACCAGGGAAGAAACTTTTCCAGGTATCCTGTATATATCTTATGCTGTTACTTACATCATTTGGATTAACCCGAACAGACAATTCACGGTAAAAAATATTTCTTAGGTTAGAATCCGGAATTCTAAATATTACCGGTTCAATTAAATCATGAAGTGAACTAAAATTAAAATCTTTTGTTATGCCGATAATCTTTCCTTTCCTTCCCCACACTGTTATTTCTTTTCCAATAGCTCCTTGAATCCCTATTTCTTTTGCCGCTGTCTCGTTGATTACATACGCGCTTGTCTCATCGGAAGGATATTGTTCAGAATAGAATCTTCCTTCTTTCATCTGAATTTTATAAACTCCGGCAAAATCAGGATCGACATGCAGCAGCCACGAGGTGAATCTTTTCTGTTTGCCTTCCCAATTTATTCCTTCAGTACTCGACAACGATTTTCCATCCATCGGTTCCGAACGTGTTATACAAAGTATTGTAGGATTCGAAAGCAATTTGTTTCTGAAAGAATCATACTTATCATAAATATTTCCATTTACCTTAATATCTATAATATTTTCTTTATTATAACCGAGGTCTGCTTTCTGAATAAAGCTTAACTGCTGCATTATAATGAACGTGCAGGTAAGAACAGCTATTGATAAGGCAAATTGCAGAATTACCAATCCTTTCTGAAGATTTAATCCCTCAGATTTATCTTGAAATTTACCTTTGAGAATTTGCGCCGGTTTAAACCTCGTCGCAAAAATTGCAGGGAATATGCCCGCAATTAGGATGGTAATAAATGTTATTAGAGTAATCGAATAAATAAATTCCGGGTTTGTATAATTAAACGGAAGCTGTTACCCGGTCAAATTGTTCATTAACGGCAAAAGCATTTCGACAAATAATAAAGATAAGCCGAGAGCTGTAATTGTTATAAGGAAAGTTTCTCCATAGTACTGGAGAATCAAATCCTTCCGGTTTGCACCTATAACTTTTTTGATGCCTATTTCTTTTGTCCGCTTTAATGAAAATGCATTGGTAAGGTTAATGTAGTTGATGCATGCAATAAGTAAAATCATGCATGCAACTAATGAGAAAATATATATATACTTAATGTCGCCGGTTGAAACGAAAAACCCGATGTTGTTCGAAAAAAGATGGATTCTGCTCAAAGGCATGATCGAATAACCGGTTGTGCCCAAACTTAAATTTTTTGCATGTCTGTTTTCACTCTCCAAAATCTTTTTTTCAAGCTCAGACTTATTAATGTTCCCGCGGGTAACAATAAAAGTCTGAACACTGTAATTGTACCATGCGTCCCAGTTTGCACCGAATTGTTTAATAAAATCCAGCGGCAGAATTAAATCCCTTTGGAAATGCGTATTGTGCGGTATATTTTCTATTACTCCTGTAACTTTTATTATTTTTTTAATACCAACAAAATTCAGTTCAAGAGATTTACCAAGAGCATCCGAACTGCCAAAATATTTTTTAGCCATTCTTTCAGTTATAATAACTGAATTCGGTTCGTTAAAAGCTGTTCGGGGGTTTCCCTCAATAAATTTAAAATCAAAGATTTCAAAGAAATGCGGATCTGCTAACGCAAATAATTCTTCGAATCCGTTTCCTTTATATTTTAAGTACGGTTTAAATGCTTCGGGAAGAGGCGCATAATCTGTTTCGTTAACAATTTCGGGTATCTCAGATTTGATTGCAGGTCCAAGCAATTTTGAAGTTATTGCCGTTACCTTATCATTCGATGTCCTAAGCACGAGATAAGTATTGCGGGTATTTTTATGAAACATATCGTACGATAATTCATCTTGTACCCAAATCATTATCAAGATAAATCCGGTAAACCCGGCAGCTAAGCCAAGAATATTTATTAACGAATATTTCTTGTGTCTAAATAAATTACGCAGTCCAATCTTCAAATAATTTTTTAACATAATACGATTTCCTCCTCGCTTTGCGCTCTGCTCTTTGCTCTATGCGCTTTCAATCCATCCGTCTTTCAATTTTATGATTCTGTTCCCGTATTCAGCATTAGTTTCCGAATGAGTAACCTGTATAATAGTCGTTCCTTCTTGATTAAGCTTTTTCAGCAAGTCCATAATCTCTTTTCCTTGCTCTGAATGAAGATTGCCCGTCGGCTCATCAGCAAGGATTAATTTCGGCTGTGCGATAATTGCCCGTGCAATTGCAACAAGCTGCTGCTGACCGCCCGAAAGCTGGTTGGGAAATAAATCCTTCTTAGCAACCATATTAAATCTATCCAGTGTCTCGGCAACTCTTCCTTTTCTATCATTAGATTTTACTTTTTGATAAAGCAATGGCGTTTCAAGATTTTCATAAACCGTAAGCTCATCAATTAAATGGTACTGCTGGAATACGAAGCCGATGTATGTTTTATGCAGCTCGGAAAGCTTCTTTTCATTCATCTTATGGACGGGCTCGTCATAAAAGTAATATTCACCTTCGGAAGGGGAGTCGAGCATGCCGATTATATTCAGCAGAGTTGTCTTACCCGCTCCCGAAGGTCCCATGATGGAAACAAACTCGCCTTCTTCTATTTCAAGGTTGATGTTTCTTAAGACAAAAGTTTTTATGATTTTGTTGTTATAGAACTTTTCTATGTTGTGCAGCT
>JBJKRP010000146.1:0-2684 GCA_046704565.1 Ignavibacteriaceae bacterium
TCTTTAAATATTTCTTTTATCTCAGAAGAGATCCCGCGTGAGACGCCGATTCGTACTTTCCCTCTCCCCTTACCCATCGATACGCCGCCGTTAAACAACGCCGTGCCGGTCATCGAGTCAAGCGTTCTTGCAAATTCTCTTGCGTTTAGATTTATTACCTGGCTTCCCCGCTTAAAATGATCAAGCTCCTCAATTACGGTTAGTGGTATTACTACATCATTTTCACGGAATTGATTTATGCTCGTTGCATCATGAAGAATTACATTGGTATCGAGGATAAAAATTTTGGGAGATTTCTTTGGTCTGGATTCTTTTGCCATTTCAATTCTAAAAACTACAAACCAAATTAATCACTTCCCGTCTATAATTCAAATAGGTTTGACGGAAATCAGGTTGAAATTAAAAACCTAATGCTATATATTTGCTAAACTTTTTTTAGAGAAAATTGCACCCGATTATAATTCAACCCAAAATAAGTTTAATTAAAAGAGTCAATGACTAAAGGTCCCGATTTTTTACGGGACTTTTTTTTGCTTACGGATGAATAAATTTAACAATATGTAGATTGATGAATAATAAAACAAAAACCGCAAAGCTGATTTTAGAAGATGGTTCGGAATTTACCGGAACTTTCTTCGGCTATGAGAAAAACACAAACGGCGAAGTTGTTTTCAATACAGGTATGGTCGGTTATCCCGAAACCATGACAGACCCTTCTTACCGGGGGCAGATACTGGTTTGTACTTATCCCTTGATTGGAAATTACGGAGTCCCCGGCAATGAAAGGGAGAACGGACTCTTCAAATATTTTGAATCTGAAGCAATCCATGTAAGAGCACTTATAATTTCGGATTACTCCCATGAATTTTCCCACTGGAATGCAAAGCGCTCGCTTGATGACTGGATGACGGAACAGAAAATACCCGGCATTTACGGCATCGATACAAGAATGCTTACCAGGAAGCTCCGCGAAAAAGGAACTATGCTCGGAAAGCTTGTGGTTGATGAAAAATCACAAATAGATTTTGAAGATATCAACAAGTTTGATTTGGTAAACGAAGTAAGTATTAAAGATCCGGTTGAATATTCAAGGAATAAGAAAAGAATAGTTCTGGTTGACTGCGGCACGAAGAACAATATCATCCAGGCGTTTTTAAGAAGAAACATTACCGTTCTGCGTGTCCCTTATGATTATGATTTTTCTAAAGAGAAGGCAAACGGAATTTTAATATCCAACGGACCCGGCGATCCGAAAATGTGTGAGGCAACAATAGAAAATACGAGAAAGGCAATTAAGAACGGTAAGCCTATTCTCGGTGTTTGCCTTGGTAGCCAGATTATGGCTTTGGCTGCCGGCGCTGATACTTACAAACTGAAATACGGACATCGCAGCCACAACCAGCCTTGCAATGAGATGGGAACCAAGAGAAGCTACATTACTTCACAGAACCACGGCTTTGCAGTTAATGCAGAAACTCTTCCGGAGGATTGGCGAGAGTGGTTTGTTAATGATAACGACGGAACAAACGAAGGCATTATTCATATTTCAAAGCCGCTCTTTGCTGCGCAGTTCCACCCGGAAGCATCTCCGGGACCCGATGATACGGAATTTATATTTGACATGTTTCTTCGTGCAATAAAGTAGAGTAAATTTTGATAGTAAATAAGTAAATTGAATAATAAAGAATAAGGAACAATGATAAAGCGAGGCAAACCGAAAAAAGTTTTAATATTGGGATCCGGTGCTCTTCAAATTGGACAAGCCGGTGAGTTCGATTACTCCGGCAGCCAGGCTATTAAGGCGCTTAAGGAAGACGGCATCACTTCAGTTCTTATTAATCCGAACATCGCTACGATTCAGACATCGGCACACTTTGCAGATAAAGTCTATTTTATGCCGATAAAAGCTGAGTTTGTTGAGAAGATAATTCAGAAGGAAGAGCCTGACAGCATTCTGCTTCAGTTTGGCGGACAAACTGCGCTTAACGTAGGCGTGGAGCTTTACGAGAAAAAAATTCTTGAGAAATACAGCGTAAAAGTTTTGGGTACCCCGGTAGAAGCTATCGAAGCTACCGAAGACCGCCTGCTGTTTGCAAACAAGGTTACGGAGATTGGACTAAAGGTTGCGTTAAGTAAAACCGCAAACAATATCGATCAGGCGGTTGCGGCTGCCGAAAGTATCGGTTTCCCGGTTATGGTCCGTATTGCTTATGCACTCGGCGGATTGGGTTCCGGTATTGTAAACAACAAAGAAGAGCTGCTTGAAAAAGCGCGGCGGGCTTTCACCTTTACAAATCAAATTTTAATTGAAGAATCTCTTTACGGCTGGAAAGAAATTGAATATGAGATTGTACGCGACAGGTTTAACAACTGCATCACAACCTGCTCGATGGAAAACATGGACCCGATGGGAATACATACCGGCGACAGCATTGTAATTGCGCCCGTGCAAACTCTTTCCGCCGCCGAAAACTTTAAGCTCCGTTCAATCGGAATAAAATTAATCAGACATCTCGGCGTTATCGGCGAATGCAACATTCAATATGCTCTTGATCCAAATTCGGACGATTACAGGATAATTGAAGTTAACGCAAGATTAAGCCGGAGCTCTGCTCTTGCATCAAAGGCTACCGGTTATCCGCTGGCATTTATTGCAACAAAGCTGGCGCTTGGATACGCACTAA
>JBJKRP010000147.1:0-7875 GCA_046704565.1 Ignavibacteriaceae bacterium
AAGAAAAGTTTAGAAAGTCCTGGTAGAATTTTGGTTTCTGGCTGTAACCGGCAGCTTCGGAGGCATCCTCAACCTGAGCCTTTGCCAGCATTGTTGTTAAAAGTAAACCGGCAGCCAATAAGGATAAAGCTTTCATTTTATGCTCACTTTCCCTATAAACTTTGCGAACAGATCATACTCATTGCAATCCGTTACCTCAACATAATAAAAATTCCCTTCCTTTACATCAACACCGTTTAAAGGAATAAGAACTTCGCCGTCGACTTCAGGCGCATCTCTGTACGATCTGGCAATATAAAACCCGCCTTCTATCCGGTCAATTAAAACTTTTAATTCAGTTCCGACCAGCTTTTTGTTCTTCTTCAGCGAAATGCCTTTCTGCAGTTCCATTAATATTTCTTTTCGCTCAAGCTTAATTTTTTCCGGCACCGGGTCGCCTAATATGAAGCTGGTAGTATTCTCTTCCATCGAAAAAGTAAACACACCGATCCGTTCAAACTCCGTCTCTGATATAAAACTTTTTAGCTCTTGAAAGTCTTGTTCGCTTTCGTTCGGATAACCGGTTATAAAAGTAGTACGTATTACTAAGCCGGGAATTTTCTCACGCAGCCTGTATATCAATTCTTTTGTCCGTTTACCGGTAACTCCGCGTCTCATTGACTTTAGCACATTGTCCGATATATGCTGAAGCGGGATATCTACATACTTTAGAACCTTGGGATTTTCCGCTATCGTTTCAATAACGTCATCCGGGAATTGAGAAGGGTATGCATACATTAGCCGGATCCATTCGATGCCGTCTATTTCACTAAGCTTATTCAGAAGACCGGAGAGAAATCTTTTGCCATAAATATCCTTGCCGTAGTCGGTCGTATCCTGTGCAATCAGTATTAATTCTTTTGTGTTGTTCCGTGCAAGAAATTCAGCCTCACGGACCAGATCATCTATTGGCTTGGATTTATGCTTTCCTCTCATCAGCGGAATGGCGCAAAAGGAACACGGGTGATCGCATCCCTCTGATATTTTTAAGTATGCGGAGTGCGAAGGGGTCGTAAGGAGCCGTTCGCCAAGTAAATTATATTTTAGTTCACCGCCGAGTTCCTTCAATATACCTTCGTAATTTTCTGTACCGAAGTATGCGTCAACCTCGCGGATTTCTTTTTGAAGATCAGCCTTGTATCTTTCCGATAAGCAGCCGGAGACAATCAGTTTGTTAATTTTTCCGTTCTTCTTAAGCTCAACTGCATTTAGTATCGTGTTTATTGATTCTTCCTTAGCCGATTCAATGAAGCCGCAGGTGTTGATGATTATTGTTCCGGCTTTATCAGGCTCATCCGTCAGCTTAAAATTATTTAAGCGTATTTGGTTCATCAGTCTTTCTGAATCGACCGTGTTTTTCGAACAGCCTAAAGTAATTACGCTTATTTTATCCTTCATCTTCATTTTCAGAATTTTTAATGGAAGTATTTTAGATAAAGCAGTATAACCGGCGCAGTAAAAAGAATTGAATCGAACCGGTCAAAGATTCCGCCATGTCCGGGAATAAGTCCCGATGAATCCTTTACACCGGCATCCCGCTTGAACAGCGACTCAATTAAGTCGCCTATCTGCCCAACCGTTCCGACTATAACTCCAAACGCCAAAATAGTATTCCATGAAAGAAAACCTAATAAAATTTTCTTTAACAAGATCATAGACAAGACGGAAAAAATAAAGCCAAAAACAGCGCCTTCCCAGCTTTTGTTCGGGCTGACACGTAAAAACAGCTTATGCTTTCCGAATGCCGTACCGCCGAAGAACGCCGCCGAATCACAGATCCAAATAGAAATGAAAACTGAGATTATGATATAACCGCCGCGTAAATAAATATCTCCAACAGCCGGATAAAATTCTCTAATACCTATCAGCGAGCTTGCAAATGCACCGATATAAAAAATTCCAAGCAGCGTTGCGCCTATATTATAAATCGCCGAGTCCTTATTCCTGAATAACTCAACTGCCGAAACTATAATCATCAGGACTAAGACAAATGTAAAAGTATCAAGGAGATTAACAAATTGATTCACAGCCAGGAAAATTAGGCTTAGGAATCCGATCCAGAGATTTATGCTTATCCCTTTATTCTTAACAAGCAAAGAAAATTCATAATACGAAGCGAGCGCCACAGCAACAACGAAGGAGAAAAACGGGTAGCCTCCCACATAGCTAACAGCCAGTATAACCGGGATAGCTATTACGGAAACAAGAACCCTTTTCGCCACATTACTATGCGTCATTATTTTTCTTCATCCTCATCCGGGGACTGATTTTTTATCTGTTCGATAAAATTCAATGCGCTTTGAACGTCTTCCTTGTGCACCAGCAGCTTTACGATTGACAAATCTCCGAGAACCGGAAAGTTTCTATCCCTTTGAGACAGGATAGCCGCAGGAATGCCTGCGCCTTCAAGGTTATCTTTAATCATCTCAACCTCAAATTCCTGGCTTGAAGTATAAACAACTTCCCAGTTCTCCTCGCTCCAACTTTCCGGCTTAAGGTATAAACTTTCCGCAACTAACGGAATACCGCAATCGCGGCAGAATGTTATTCCGGAAACATATTCATAACCACAATTAGGACAGACCGACATAATTCCTCCTATACTTTTTTGGTTTGCACATAATATCGTTTAATAAAGAATATGATGCCGGCGAATAAAATCAGCAGCCCGGCAAAAATCATTAATGAAGAATTCAAGTTAAAGTTTTTATCAATAGTTGAATTAAGCACGTCGTCATCACCAAACATAAAATAAAAAATAACCGCGATAAAATTATTGACGAAGTGAAGAGACATCGGGACGAAAATTGAGTTGCTCATATAAGCCGCATAGCCGAAGTAAAGCCCCAGCCCGATAAGCGGGATAAGCCCGTATGGGTTGAAATGATAAAGACCAAAAAAAATTGCGGTAATAATTGCCGCCCAGATAGGCTTCATTTTGAGCTCAAAACTTTTTTGAATATACCCGCGGAACATAACTTCCTCGCACAATGCCGGAACTACGGATACAACAACTACCACCAGGATCCCTTCTAAGATCGACTTAGTACTTAGAAGATTGCTGTAAGTCTGGTCAACCATGGCGTTAAGCTTATCAAGGAATGACTTAATAGAATGAACAAAAGGCAGGCTTTTTGACCAAACATTAATGAAATAAGTCTGAATCGAAAGATAGTATTGTATTAGAGGCGTAAGCACCGCCATACCTATAATAAATAGAAATATCTCCTCTATCCTGGGAAATTTAAAACGTATTATGTAGCCTACGTCTTCGTAAAAAAACTTTGCAAAGACCAGGGCTGGCAGAAGGATAAAGAGTATCTCTCCGGCAACAGTCATCAACCTCATGCCGTTAACCGGTGCGTTCTTTATATCGAACCCGAATACCGCAAGCATAAGAAGACCGCCGACAATCTGGTAAAGGAAAAATCCGCCAAACAAGCCGATAAGCGCTGCGGTAACCGGGTGAATCCTGGGCTTTACGCGATTTTCTTCAGGCAAGCCGCTCCCTTCCTCCTGATGAGCTTCGGGTATTTGTTCGTCAAGTTGAGGTTTATTGTTTAATTCATCCATAATGTGAAAATATAAAAAACATTTATGATTTTCTACTATAAACCGGGCAGTTCCGGTAGTAATAATAATTTAGCAGTTAAGTTGCCGGGCTTCTTACAGGTGTTGAAATTCAGTCCAATACCGGGATATCTTGACAGATTCAAGATTTAAAAAAGTTGAATCAATTAATCTTAGATGTTAGTTTACCTGCAAGCCCTTGATAGTTGGTAAGCACTGCATCAATAGAGCCGATAATTACTTTAGTTTTAACCTTCACCGGTAAATGCAGGTCATCATCGGTAAGCCAGACAAAGATGCTTCCTTCGCTTTTAAATAAACCGCCCTTCACAATAATCGGCTCAACCACAATGCAGTTAAAGGTTCCTGCCGGAACGGTTGCCTTATCTGTCCCAAGATATTTTACATCCAGGGTATAAACGGAATCCTTATAAAAATTTTTTAATTGAATTGTCTCCCCATATTTCAATTTGGAAAAGTTCAAGGTTCTTGCGTAATAGAAGGCAGAAACAATATCATTAACATACCGCGGAATTTTATATTCGCCGCCCGTTGTCTTTGCTATACCATTTCTTTGATCGAAGAAAGCGGAAAAGTCCCTGCTGTAATGACCTTCGCGGATATGCTGCTCGAAACGCCACGGGAAAAGACCTTCAACATCAACATAAGTGTCGTAATGGTCTCTGACTTTGTATATCCAATCGAAGCTCGGGACAGAATTAACATCGAAGGTAATGTTGTAAACCTCCCTCCCTGAAATTCTTTTCAGCCTTGGTACAGCCATTATTGCAACTCCGGCAGTTACGAAACCGTACTTTACGTCGAAGGTAAGCTTCTCACCTACCGTAAATGCCTTATTATCTAATTTCCTAAACTTTACGTCTCCTTGAGCATAAGTTAAACCTGATAGTTCCAATAATATAAACAACAGCCCAAAATATTTATTCATTAAGCTCTCCGTAATTGCGAATGAAACACTTCTTGTATACTTTTAAAAATCTTTGCGGGATCAATGCTGTCCATGCAGTTCAGCTTTTCACATTGATGCCTGGTACAAGCCGAGCAGTCTATCTCCGGTGTAAAGATAATCTTCTTTCTTGTATATGGACCCCATCTCTTCGGCGAGCATGAAAGAATTTTAGGATAAAACCCCAGAGTAAATTTTCCTAATGCTGCCGCAATATGAATTGGTCCGGTTGAATTAGAAATAAAAATATCGGCTCTGTCAATCAAGGCAATTAATTCCGAAAGCGACAGCTTGCCTGCAAGATTTATAACTTTCCCGGATGTTACCAGTTCGCCGCAAATAGATGTCTCTGTTTCAGACCCGGTAATTATGATTGACGAGTCGATTTCCTTATCAATCAGTCGTACAACCTCTCTGAATTTCTCAAGCGGCAAATCAACTGCACTGCCGCCGCTGCCGGGATGGACAACTATTACAGGCAAATCAGCGGTAATCTTATTTTTTCTAAATAAATCTTCAATGACAGCTTTCCCTTCTTCATCAGGCTTCAAATTGAAGGTCACGCTGTCCTCGCTTACCTCTTCTCTAATTCCAAATTCGTTAAGCATTTCTACGTTAAATTCAAGCTCATGTTTCTCTGCAAATTTTCTGTGTCTGTAAATCTTCCGGTTGAAGAGAAATGAATACCACCGGTAACCTGTTCCAACCCTGTTTTTAATTCGCGCCAAGAAAATTATCAATGCAATTATGAAAGTAGGATAAACCAGGATTACCGTATCGAACTTGCCGGCTGCAATTTGCGAAATATTCTTAAGCAAATTTACTCTGCCTGATTCTTCACTCAAGACAATTATCTCATCAATACTAGGATTGCCGTTTGCAAGACACCTGGTATATTCCCTCAGCATAAATGTAATTTTACATTCCGGGAAGTATTTCTTAACTATCCCGGCAAGAGGCAGCGAAAGGATTACATCGCCTATTCTATCCGTACGGACTATCAAGAGATTTTTTGGCTTTATCATTTTCTCGAAACGTAAGGATTATCTTTAATATAAAAACGCCAGGGCAGATCAACCGACTTCTTTATTCCTATTCTCTTTGTAACTACAATGTCTTCCTTTTTAATTTTCGGCTGATCTAACAAAAAGATTTTGTTCCCGGTTAAATCGCAGCCGTAATGCTTTTTGGTTATAGACATTGCCTGACAAACTTTTCCTGGACCGCTTGTTAAATTATATCTTTCTTTTTCAGTAACCAAATTCTTACCATACCTGTTCATCGACATCAACTTAATGCCCCGAAGCGGCTCTACAGCGCGGATCAAAGCCGCGGTTCCGCTGCCCTCCACGCCCGTAACAACATTACTGCAGAAATGGGCGCCGTAAGTAAAATATACATACAGGAAACCGCCTTCGCCAAACATTATTTTATTTCGTTTAGTCTTGCCTATATAAGTATGAGACGCCTCATCAATAGAACCATCGTAGGCTTCAACTTCAACAATTTTTCCGGTTAGTATATTTCCGTTTTCTTTTTTGACTAATATCTTTCCTAAAAGTTCTTTCGATACTATCAGAAGGTCACGGGTATAAAAATCTCTTGTTAATTTTCTTGTTGAAGACTTTAGATTCATTTTATTAGAAATGTTTAAAGAGGGAAACTGTTCTTTTATTAATCTGCTCAAGATTCAAGCTGAGACTTAAGCTCGCTTATCTTTTCCAGATAATACTTTTCTTTAGATGAGTCTTTTATTATTAATTTTTTATAGATATCGATTGCTTCTTTCAATTCTCCCTGAGCCGTATAAATTTTTGCGAGAGTTTCGGAAACTATCATGTTACCTGTCTGGTCAGCTAAAAGCTCATCCTTAACATAAGCCGCCTCGCTCGCTTCGGGTATCCTGGCATTCGAAATTTCTTTGGCTATCTGCTCAAGATGCTCATCAACTGAGACTTCGGCTTTATTTTCTGTATGGTTTTTACTACCGAAGTCTAATGTACCCGGATTTTCACTTAGGTCGTCATACCCCGGTGCAAAGAAGCTCCTGGAGCTTCCCTGGAATAACGATCTCTGCTTCTTGTTATTCTCCAGTTCCTTAAAATAAAATTCGTATGTCTTCTTAGAGCGCATCAAATCGCTTCCCTTTTTAATATATCTAAGAGCTGTCGAATAATTTCCAACCAGTGTATAGGCTCTGCCGAGCAGCAGATATGCCGTAGGGTATTGGGGATAAGTTTCGATGCCCTTGTTTAGAATTTCGACGGCAAGATCGACATTATTATTCTCGATTTCCGTATTCGCCATCCTGACGAACAGCGGCGATTGATTGTCGTATTCGTAAATAATCCTGACTTTATCGTTAAATATTTCCGCCGCCGATTTTGCCAAACGCTACTTCCTATACCTTGGTAAATGCATGTTTAATTGATGTTAAAGAGACGAAGGAAAAGCCCAGGAAGAACAAAATCTGAAACGGCAGCGCAGCTATTTCAAGGAAGTAAATTGAAGAGGCAACTCCAATCAAACAGTAAACCGCCATGATCAATTCAACATAAACCGAGAATCCTAATTTTTTGCTGGTGTACTTCTTCCCGATCCATGAATCCTTGTCATTAACCACCTTAAATTTCGGAGTCCTCACGAACTCGCTCTTACGGTTCATTAAGCCTTCGAAAACCGCGCGGGAATTGTTTACGGCAAACCCCATGCTTCCTGCCATGAACAGCGGGAAGAGAACAATCTTTTTCCTCCAATCAGTCCGTATATCCTTTTGAGAGTATAGATAAAACAGGAATGACCCTAGAAAGGCTAAAACAAAAATAGACATCATCGCAAAGTAAGCGTGGTGCGGTCCGCTGTTCTTTATAAAGATCAACGGCACATTTAAAATGGCGGCAAGTAAGATAAACGGAAATACAATGTTGTTGGTCAGATGGAAAGTTGATTGGATTTTTACGCGCAAGGGAATTTTAGATTTCCAAACCAGTGGAAGGATTTTCTTTGCAGTCTCAATTGCGCCTTTGGTCCATCTGAATTGCTGGGATTTAAGAGCATTTATTTCCGAGGGTAATTCCGCCGGCGAGGTAAAATCCTTCAGGTAGACAAATTTCCAGCCGTTTAATTGAGCACGGTAGCTAAGATCCAGATCCTCCGTTAAAGTATCCCCGTCCCAGTTGCCGGCATCTTCAATACATGATCTTCGCCAAACTCCGCCAGTACCGGTAAAGGAAATAAAGAAGACTGCCTTGTTCATTACGTTTTGTTCGATTACGAAGTGACCATCCAGGGCTAATGCC
>JBJKRP010000148.1:0-56709 GCA_046704565.1 Ignavibacteriaceae bacterium
TAGCACGCTGATCGGAAGTTAAAATGTTTTCGATTGCCATGTTGGCTTTGGTTATTATCTGCTGCCGTTGTTGCGTACCGGCAGCCATGCTTAACTGCTGGTTGGCAGATGTTAGTATTGAGTCGACCGTAGTTACCTGGCCGGCTGTTAAATCGAGCTTGTTCTTTAGCTCTTCGGTTGTAAAAAGTGAATCTTCCATTCTTTCCCCGCTTATAACTATGTTAGAACTGCAATAGATAAGAGATAATTTTGCTGATTCGGATCTCTTACTCATCGCATTCGACCCGGCAATAAAAGTCAGGGCTAATATCGCCGACATGATTATTGCTTTCATCTTACACCTCTCTAATTTGTTGAACATAATCAAATTAATTATCGCTAAGTGTAGCGGGGGCAATTTTAGCTACCACTCATCTTGTAATCAATGGAATATACAGGCAATGAAAATCTGTTGACGGATGTTTATTTCAGGGATGAAAGCTGCATGCGATTTTTTACACACCTAACCTTTTCTTAAAACAAAATAATCTTTAACTTTTGTGAGAATCTTTTATACATTCGAAATTATCCGGGAGGAAGCATGGCTCGTAAAATAATCGGTTTAATTGCGGGATATATTGCAATGGCTATATTTTTGTTCGTCACATTCTCAATCCTGTATTCGGTACTGGGTGCCGACGGATCTTTTAAGCCGGGCTCATTTCAAATCTCCACCAACTGGGCTGTGTTTAGTATTATCCTGACATTTCTTGGCGCCATTGACGGCGGCGTTGTTTGTATGCTAATCGCAAAACATAAAGGAACTGTATTGGTATTGGCTGCCTTTATACTTGTTGTCGGTATTGCATCCGCCGTACCCAAGCTTGTCTCGCCGGAGTCAGCCGCAAACAAAATACGAATAGGAAACGTAACCAATCTTGAAGCCATGCAGAATGCCGAGCAGCCTGTTTCGATTTTATTGATCAATCCGGTATTAAGTGCAGCCGGAATTTTTCTCGGAGGAAGCTTGATTAAATCAAAGAAAAAAAGTTAACAGGCGGTTGTCCTTGGATAGTCGCTGCAGGGAATATCAGCTTTCATATTTAGCCTCAATTTAAAAAGAATTTATATAGAATTAAAAAAGCGGTCGCAATGACCGCTTATTTATTATGTTTGGCAATTTATCCGGGTAATTAAATATTAAAATTTTGAGTGAACCAGAATTGGAGCGTATCGTTAACAGGGATCAGTAAAAGCGAAGGGCGCTTTATTTTAAATTCCGTAAGACTAATGTCAAACTTTCCGTTAACAGTAAGCTTGTTATTCTTCCAAACGACTGCGGCAGGAATATAAATTTTTTTAGTAACCCCATGGAAAGAAAGGCTGCCCCAAATCTGAAGGCTGTCTCCTTTCTGTGTTACCGAACTGCTTATAAACCTTGCGTCGGGATAATAGATCTCTTCAACAACCTCCATTGCATGGGAATCACGGTTGGAATTACCGCTGTCGAACGAATTCACGGGAACCTGTACTGCAACGTCTTTTATCAGCTTCGCTTTCACATCGGCATCTATTGCACAGTAAACGTCCTTGCTGACCGCTACAACTTCGTGGAGCGGATGCGTTAGCTTGTACTTAATAAATGAATCCGACTTATCGGCAAGGTAGCGTTTAACCTGTCCCAATGATAAAGTAAACGGTATAATTAATAACAAAAAAAATAATTTCGTCTTCATAACATTCTCCTAATTAAAAAACTATAACCAGCATTGAAGCCGTAAACACCGCAGTTGTAATATAACCGGCAACCTGATGGAAGTGTGCCTGATCCATATTGAACACGCGGTGATGCCTGATTGTAGAGCCGATAATCGGAGTAACAATCATCCCGATTAGGTGAATCCATGCAAGAGTTTTATGTATAGCCACAGTACCGCCTTCATCTCTCCTGATCATCGGAGGGGGAGAAAGTACTGCAAGCAGACCGGTAGCGGCATAAGAAAGAATAGTCGCCGTAATAATAGTCTGATGAATGTCTCCCATGCGTCTGTCTCCGTCAATTGTTCGTTGACCGAAATAATCTGCAGTAAGCATTAAAGCGAGAGTAGTAAATCCGCCTATCTGGTGTGCAGTCAACATCGTTCTTCGCAGCCGTAGTTCACTCATTCTTTCTTGAGGTGAAAGAGGCGGCTCAATTCCAAGTGTGTGAACCAGACCGTTTTCGCCCCAAAGAATTCTCTCGCCGAAGCTCAAATTTTTAGGAAGAAGCCTTGGTTTGTCGGGCGGCGGAAGCAGGTTCTGTGCAGTCGAATCGGGTACGGTATATGATTCAGCAATAACCGTGCTGGGATTCATGAAGGCAAGGCTTGTCCTTTTAACAGGATGTAAAGAATTTTCCTGTGCAAAGGAATTTGAGCAGATGAACAATAAAAAGATCAAGTAGAAATAGACTAAGCTTTGTTTTTTCCGGCAGCTTAATTTTATTGGAGTAAAGTCGGCTGCCGGTTGAATAATCCGGATGTCTCTCCCTATAATTTTCATTTAGCCTCTCAGGATGTTTAAAAATAAAAAAGCAACGGTACAACAATTATTAAAAGCCTTCTCTTGCCGAAAAGAAAGGACTTTTAACAATTTACTATACTCGTTGCTTTCTAAAATTTGTTTACTGAAACTTAGGAACTGTTACCATAGTAAACAATATGCCTAAGACATAAATGATTACAAGCACATTAATTTGCCCTCAAATGGAAATACACCTTTACAATGGTTCCCTTCCCTTCGATGCTTTCTATTGTAATGCTGCCGTTAATCCTGTCTAACAATCTTTTGGAAATTGCAAGTCCTAATCCTATGCCTTCATACCTTCTTGAAAGACCTTCGCTTAGCTGTCTGAATTCCTGGAATAAAAGATTTTCTTTATCTTTAGGAATTCCAATTCCCGTATCGCTGATCTCAATAACGGCTTGTCTTTTATTTTTAACGGAAGTTGAAATGCGAACGCCTCCCTTTTCCGTAAACTTAATTGCATTGTCCATTAAGTTATCGAGAATATCCCTCAAAAGTATTTTATCGGTATTAACAATAATAGGGTCTTCCCGGAAATCAACATTCATTATCAGTTTTTTCTGGTTAGCAGAATTCTGAAATGAACCGGCAACGTGTCTGACTATTTCATTTAAATTGTAATACTCAAAATGAGGAAGGAAGTTATTCGCCTCAAGATATGAAAGATTAAGAAAAAGGTTTATCATCCTTAGAAGTCTTTTACCGTTGTCATAAATATTATTCAGATCTTCCAGAATTTCCGAATCTTCCAGTTTATCCTTTATTATTTCGGAATAGCCGAGGATGCTCTGCAGCGGAGTCCTGAGCTCATGGCTTAAATTGGAAAGAATAATATGCTTCAGTTCTTCGATCTCATCGGATTTCCTATCGGCTTCTCTTAATTTCTTTTCAATCTCTACCCTATCGGTAATATCTCTTGATACTGAAATAATTTCTTTCTCCCCGGAAATCTGGTCTCCCGGAATAATCTTAGCCGTGCTTTCAAGCCAGAGATATCTGCCCTGGAAATTTTTAATTCTGAACCTTGTTTTGTAATGAGCCGTTTCCACCATGTTCTGGATACCGCTGCTAATCCTTGCCTTGTCGTCCGGATGCATGAAATTGAAAATATTTTCTGCAATAAGAAAGCTCGGTTTATAGCCAAGCAGTTTAAGCGAGACAGGCGAAGCATAATTTATTTTCCCTTCCGCCGTTTGTCTTATAATCAAATCCGTAGAGTTAGCTGCGACAAGCTTGTAGTTGTTTAGGCTTTCCTCAAGCAGCTTAAATGTTAGTCTCTTTTCAGTAACATCATGGATAATGATAAAGTAAAGAGAATTGTTAATGTTCTTAAAAGGCTGGAAGTACATTTCAACATCAATTATTTTATTATGCTTGGTAATATGTGTTGACTCAAAGCGGTTGTAGCACTCTTCCCTGATTGATCTGAAAATCCTGTAGGCATTCTCCCCTTCCACAGGGTGATATAAATTGTTGAAATGCATATTAAGGAACTCATCCTGCGAATAGCCGTACATTCGGATTGCCCCATCATTGACCTGGAGTATCCTCATAGAGGCTTCGTCCGCAACTATCATCGGCACAAGGTTCTTTTTTACGGCATGACGGAAGAAACAATTTGTCAGCGTTTCCTTGCCTTGCTCTATATCGTGCATAATTAAAGGCGAGACGATTATATAATAATACAGCTCGCCGCAGTCGATTATACTTGTTATATAAAGTTCTGCGGGTAGCTCGGTACCGTCTTTCTTCCTTATTGTAGTAAACACCTCGTGTCCGTTTTTCCCGGAGGCAAGTGTAAATAATTCAATTTGATTAAAGGAAGGACAAACTTCGTTTATGTTTCTGCCGATTAATTCTTCTTCGGTAAATTGGAACTCCTTTTCCGAAGTCAAATTTGCTGAGTAAAAACTATTATCATCGGACCTAAGTACCCACACAGGGTAAGGATGCGCATTAACAGTTCTCTCATAAAAAGGTACACCAAGTTGCTTATTCATGGCTGCATACTCCAAAAAAATAATATGATGCGATATAGAAAATTCAGCCTGCTGAAAAGGAATAGAAAATAACCGTAAGCACCCTCTTAAGAGTACCGTAAATTTCCGTAAAATTTTTTCGATAATCAACTCCCGGAATTTCACGGGTGGTTTTGATCACCTGACTAACTAATTATAAATAATGATTCGTTGCGGAAAGGTAAGATTATATCGTGTACAGTTTACACATATTTGATTTTATGTTGAGTGCTGAATATTGAGAATTGAATGTTGATAAACCTCAACATTCAACTCTCAAGCTTCATTTCCTCTTTTATAACACTGGTTCGCAGATAGAAGGATTAGTTAAAGAGTAAACTGGCAAATCACTAAAATGAATAACCACTCTCGCCGTGCTGGCTTAAATCAAGTCCTTCCATTTCATCCTCCGGATCCACCCGGATTCCCATAGTTTTATCCAAAACCTTAAGGATGACCCACGTTACTATAAATGAATATCCGATTGCGGCTACAACGCTGACTGCTTGAATGCCAAGCTGCATCGGGTTCCCGAAAAACAAACCGTTGGCTCCTGCCGGGTTAATTAAAGTTGAGGCAAATAATCCCGTTGCCAATGCTCCAAACGTACCGCCGACGCCGTGAACTCCCACAGCATCAAGAGTATCATCATAGCCAAGTTTGGACTTAATATTCACAGCAAAATAACAGAGCACTCCAACACATAAGCCAATTATTAAAGCGGGCATCGGACCAACAAAACCCGAAGCAGGAGTGATGGCAACTAATCCGGCAACGGCTCCGGAAGCGGCACCTAGAACTGTCGGTTCCCCGCGGTGTATCCATTCAGTCAGCATCCACGATATTGTTGCTGCAGCGGCGGCAATATGAGTAACTACAAATGCAGATACTGCGAGTGAGCCGGATGCTACTGCGCTGCCCGCATTGAATCCAAACCATCCGAACCACAGAAGCGCCGCTCCCGTTAATGTCATTGTCAAATTATTCGGTTTTGAAAGCTCATCTAAATGAACTCTTCGCTTGCCTATCATTAAAGCTGCTACAAGCGCAGAGACGCCGGAACTGATGTGGACAACAAGCCCGCCCGCAAAGTCAAGCGCGCCGAGATTTCTTATCCACCCGCCTACTCCCCATACCCAGTGTGCAATAGGCGCATAAACAAAAGTCGACCACAGGATAACAAATATCAGGTAGGTTTTAAATTTAAATCTTTCCGCAAAGGCACCCGTAATAAGAGCCGGCGTAATTACGGCAAACATCATTTGAAAAATCATATAAGCTTCATGAGGAACAGTCGGCGCATAATCAGGATCTGGCGCTAGCCCCACTCCGTTCAGCCCAAACCATTTTAAGCTGCCGATAACATGACCGACGTCGGGACCGAAGGCAAGACTGTATCCCCAAAGCATCCATACAATTGATACAACACCGAGCGCAATAAAGCTTTGCATTATTGTTCCAAGAACATTCTTGCGTCTAACCATTCCTCCGTAGAATAATGCCAAGCCCGGTGTCATCAGCATTACAAGAGCGGTTGAGATCAATAACCACGCGGTATCGCCTTTATCAATTGCGGCAGTGGCTGCCGGTGCAGCAGCATAAGCCGCATTAATGCCCGCTGCAAAAATTAATAAGAAGCTCAACCTGAAATATTTCATTATATTTTCCTCCTTGCTTTTTTAATTCAAAAAAATAATTATCATTATATAAAAGAAATTCCGGCTGAATTAATATAGAACGGAAAGTAAATTGTCTGTAATCTGTCTTTTGTTGTAATTAAACAGATGCGCCTGCACTTGTAATACAATTCTACCACGGTAGTCTTATTTTCATGATTTGTAAACATGTCTAAATAAAGTCTCTAAAGGATCCCTTCGCCGGATTCTTCCGTCCTTACTCTAACCGCACCTTCAACAGGAAGAATAAAAATTTTACCGTCGCCCACTTCGCCCGTCTTTGAGTTCTCAATTATTATTGATAACGCCTGTTCGGCTCTTTTGTCGCTGCAAACTATTTCCAGCTTTACTTTGGGTACAAATTCAATTTTGTACTCGGCACCTCTGTAGACTTCCGTATGCCCTTTCTGCCTGCCGTAACCTTTAACTTCGCTGACCGTAAGCCCGCTGAAGCCTGCCTCCTGCAATGCATGATGGACCTCATCCAGTTTGTGAGGTCTTATAACTGCCGTTATTAATTTCATATTAATACTTGCCCTAATTAGATTTTGCAAAAAACTGCCGGTATTCATTTAGTAAATAAGCTAAATTCAGGAACCAGCTTCCAAATATACTAAATATTTTGATTTTCACCTTACTATTTTAGGAATGTTTGATAAATTAATTTATTAATTAAAAATGCATGCCAGCTTTTTGAAATAAAATCAATCAATTATGAATTTTTAGCAATTATCACAATTATTTTTTTTGAGGTGACATCGTGTGTTTAGAAAGCATATTATTTCTTAAGAGTAAATATTTATTTCTTTTGCTGCCATGCCAATTCCTCTAAACAGCTTACCTTCACATTATCTTTGGACAGAATTTTTTATTCGTCAGCAGCCATATTTAAGATGTCGAAACAATGTTGGGAAAGCTCTCAACTTATTTCAATCCTTTAGAATTATATTCTTACAAATACGTTGGCATTCCATCGACCATTGCTTCTCCCTAATTTGCCGTCACAGTCACCAAACTTTTTTCTTGACAAATTTTTTCGAAGGATGTATATTAGCACTCGCTTTTTGAGAGTGCTAATATATAAACAATAAGTAATCAATTATCAGGAGGTTAAAATATGGCAAAAATTAATTTAAAGCCGCTGGCTGACAGAGTAATAGTAAAGCCAAGCGAGGCTGAAGAAAAGACAAAGGGCGGAATCATACTGCCGGATACGGCAAAGGAGAAACCAATAGAAGGAACCGTTGTTGCAATCGGTCCTGGCAAAACAGCAGATGACGGAAAGGTTGTTAAGCCGGAAGTAAAAGTCGGCGATAAAGTTTTGTACGGCAAGTACAGCGGTACCGAAGTCACCGTTGAAGGTGAAGAGTATTTAATTATGAGAGAAAGCGACATTTTCGCTATTATCGGTTAATCAGATAAGCCAAAGGCTTACAAGGAATTTAATAAACTAATTTAACGGAGGAAATAATATGGCATCAAAATTAATTGAATATAATGCAGATGCACGTGCAAAGTTGAAGAGCGGTGTTGATAAGTTAGCCAATGCCGTAAAAGTTACTTTGGGTCCTAAGGGACGCAATGTTATTCTTGAAAAGAAATTCGGCGCACCTACTGTTACAAAAGACGGTGTGTCGGTGGCAAAAGAAATAGAACTTGAGGACGCAATTGAAAACATGGGCGCCCAGATGGTTCGCGAAGTTGCTTCCAAAACCAGCGATGTTGCCGGCGACGGTACAACAACAGCAACAGTTTTGGCTCAGGCAATTTACAGAGAAGGATTGAAGAACGTTACCGCAGGCGCAAACCCGATGGATTTAAAGCGCGGTGTTGATCTTGCAGTTACTAAAGTTGTTGAGCAATTAAGGAAAGTAAGCCGCGACGTAGAAGGCAGAAATGAAATCGCCCAGGTTGGCGCTATCTCTGCGAACAACGATAAATCAATTGGCGATTTAATTGCAGATGCAATGGAGAAGGTTGGTAAAGACGGCGTCATCACCGTTGAAGAAGCAAAAGGGACTGAAACCGGTCTCGATGTTGTTGAAGGTATGCAGTTCGACCGCGGATATCTTTCACCATATTTCGTTACCAACACCGAAACGATGGAAGCCGCTCTGGAAGACCCCTACATCTTAATCCACGACAAAAAAATCTCCGCTATGAAAGACCTTTTACCAATTCTAGAAAAGGTCGCTCAGCAGGGAAAGTCAATGCTCATCATTGCGGAAGACCTTGAAGGCGAAGCATTGGCAACTCTCGTGGTTAACAAGATTCGCGGAACTTTAAGAGTAGCTGCAGTAAAAGCTCCTGGATTCGGCGATAGAAGAAAAGCAATGCTCGAAGATATCGCAGTTCTTACAGGCGGTACCGTAATTTCCGAAGAGCGCGGATTCAAGCTTGAAAACGCTACAGTCTCTTATCTCGGAACTGCCAAGAAAGTTGTCATCGACAAAGAAAACACTACGATTGTTGAAGGTGCAGGAAAGTCCGACGAGATAAAGAAGAGGATCAACGAAATCAAGGCGCAAATAGACAAGACAACTTCCGATTACGACAAAGAAAAGCTTCAGGAAAGACTTGCTAAGCTTTCCGGCGGCGTTGCAGTATTGAAAATCGGCGCATCTACCGAAGTTGAAATGAAGGAAAAGAAAGCAAGAGTAGAAGACGCTCTCCATGCAACACGTGCTGCAGTAGAAGAAGGTATAGTAGCTGGCGGCGGAGTAACTTTAGTAAGAGCTGCTTCTGTTCTTGAAAAGCTGCAGGGCGATAACTTGGACCAGACAACCGGTGTTAAGATTGTCGAGAAAGCTCTCGAAGAGCCGTTAAGACAAATCGTTAACAACGCCGGTCTTGAAGGCTCGGTCGTCCTCCAAAAAGTAAAAGAAGGAAAAGACGATTACGGCTTTAACGCCGCAACTGAAACCTATGAGCACTTAGTTAAAGCAGGCGTTATTGATCCTACTAAAGTTACCAGAACAGCGCTTGAAAACGCTGCTTCAGTAGCTGCTCTCCTCTTAACAACCGAAGCTGTTGTTTACGAGAAGAAAGAGAAGGAACCACCTATGCCTCCAATGCCTCCCGGCGGCGGAATGGGCGACATGTACTAAAAAGTTTAAGCTTGCCATACGAAGCTTTAGCGGGTATGGATCAAGACTAACTTTAAGAACAGGAACAGTACATTCTTTTCATAAGGCGGAAGTAATATTCCGCCTTTTTATTTTTAAATCTCGAAAAAAAAATAGTTTACATTGAAATTTTAACGCTTTGCTCCATGCCTCCAGAAAACTATCCCAATTTTTCTACCTATGACATAAAATATTTTGTGCAAAACATCATAGTGTCAAAAACTATTATTTCATTACTTCGTGCCGCACTTATGTTTAATATTTACGGAGATACTATATGTTGAAGAAACAGGTGTTAGTATTGTTTGCGGTTCTGTTTATTACTGCTTTTATAAAAGCGCAGGGTCTATATTTAGGACCGCAGGTCGGATGGCAGAAAGCTTCAAGCGCTGACGACGGCAAATTCATGTTCGGTGCTGCCGTTAGAATTAAGCTTTCCGACGCATTAGGCGTAGAAGGCTCTATCAATTACAGACAGGAAAATTATAACAACGGAAACGTAACAGTTACAAGCTACCCGGTAATGGTTACAGGAATGATTTATCCAATAAGCATAGTTTACGGCGCTATTGGATTCGGCTGGTATAATACTTCGATTGCCTACTCGCCTTCACTCCATCAATTGGGAATAACTGACCAGACCGAACAAAAGGTCGGATGGCACTTCGGCGCCGGAGTTGAGCTTCCGCTAAGCGGCTCAGTCAGTTCCCCAAATACTATTCTGACTGCAGATATAAGATATGTCTTTTTAAATTATGATTTCCAGCAGTTTCCCGGTTCGGGTAATCTGAAAAGTGATTTTATTGTACTTACAGCCGGGTTGCTCTTCAACCTTGAATGAACATCTCGGCTGCGGAACTTCAACTTAATAAAAAGAAGTTTCTAAATGCTCATAATGTTTTGCCGGTAAACAGGTATAGTGCAAATCGTACGCCTTATGCCTGTATACCGGTATACCTTAGCCATCTTAAAATAAATATATCCCGGCACATTTAAATTAAAGTTTGTACGAATACAGGCTCCCCTTTATTCCTTTCACAATAAATTGCTATATTGTATATCAATTGAAGAAAATATTTTTGTGAAGAGAATCTTACAGTGGAGAATAATATTTGACGCCCGAAGAGCTCGATGATTTACTAAAGGAAGCTTACGAACATCTGAGGCAAGGCAGATACCGCATGGCGTTAACTGCCGCCAAACAAGTTTATGATGAGAGGCAGTACGATTACAACGCAGCCTCTTGTTTAGCTTGGGCGCTGCTGGAAAACGGTTATCCCTCCCAGGCGCTTGAGATGGCAAATCTTGCAGTGCAAATAAGCGGAGAAGACGTAAACTCCAGGTTGTACCGCGGCTTTCTTTTAATGAGGATGAGCATTTTTGATGGTGCAATTTCGGACCTCGACTGGGCAATCAGGAAGAAGCCGGACCAGCTTGTTTGGGCACATCTAAATAAAGCAAGAGCACTGGGAGGATTGGAAAGATTCTTTGAAGGTCTTGAAGAAATTAATAAAGCAATCGAGATTGATAAAGGCGAAACACAAAAGCTATCAAAAATCAGGGACTGGTTTAGAAAAACTCTCGGATATGACGAAGGATTTTTCAGCGGAATCTTTTCAAAGAAAAGATCTTTAATGAAAGAAGGCGAAGAAGCTCTCGGCGATAAGGAAGCGTGGTTTTCTCTTTGGGTTGCAAGAGATACTCTTAACACACCTTCATTAAAGGATGAACATGAAGATGCTCATTTATTGGAGCTGAAATCATTATTAGAAATGTTCCAGATCAAAAATGCTTTTCAGAAGGCTGAGTCTGTAAAGGCAATTTTGCAGGATGATGTTCGTTTTAAGGCTCTGTATGCTAAAATCCTTAAGCAGTACAGCGGCGAACCCTCAGAAATATTTGAGGAAGAATTAATTGAGCCAGTCCAAAAACGCACTGATGCCGAAATTTATGAAAACAAACTTTTTCACGTTTACCAGGTTAAAACTTACGACTTAATTGAAAACCTGAGAGCAGGAAAGAGAACTTATCTGTTACAGTTCAGCGAAGAGACAATCCGTTATATAGGAGTTGAAATTGTTCTTGACAATCCATTTTCCGGGAACAAGAGCATTGATGTTGAAGGCACCGCAATCTGGTATTTGAACGAAGCCGAGGTAGGTCAGCATCATTTTACGCTTGGAATGGAGAAAGACTGGAAAGTTGTTGAGTTTGTTCAAAGCTGGGGAACCGAGAAGCCGGGCTTCTGGAAGGAAGGTCAAGGGAAGGTTGATATATATTTGGACAACTATCTCGTTTGCAGCCGCTGGTTCCTGGTAGGTCAATCAGAGATTTTTAATTTCGAAGAAGCTCAGGTTCATCTTGATGAATCGGAGCCGCTTGAAAAGCCGGTTACAGAACAGCCTACCGAGGTGAGCTCATCTTCCTTAAAGCCGCAGGAAGAAAAATCCCTTGAAGAATTATTGGCTGAGTTAGATACTTACATCGGTCTGCAAGGCGTAAAACAATCGATGAGAGACTTTGTCGATTATTTAAAATTTCTAAACGAAAGAAAAAAGCTTGGATTAAAGACGCAGGAAAGCTTCAGCGTTCATTCTGTATTCCTCGGTAATCCGGGAACCGGCAAGACATCAATTGCGCGTTTGCTTGGTAAAATTTTTAAGGCAATGGGGCTTCTTAAAAACGGACATGTTATTGAGGTCGACCGCTCCGGTATTGTTGGGCAGTACATCGGCGAGACGGCGCAGAAGACCAACAAGGTAATTGACGAGGCAATCGGCGGACTTCTATTCATAGATGAAGCTTACATGCTGAAGAAAGAGGGTAACGCCCAGGATTTCGGTCAGGAGGCAATCGACATTTTACTGAAGCGAATGGAAGACGGCAAGAGTGAGTTTGCTGTTATTACCGCCGGTTACCCGGAGGAAATGAATTCATTCATCAATTCAAATCCCGGACTGAAATCGCGCTTCAGCCATTTATTTAATTTTGATGATTACACGCCCGAAGAACTCGTGGAAATCTTTAAGCTCTTCGCGGACAGAGAAGAATACTCAGTGCATGAACAGGCATTAGAAGCCCTGAAAAAACAGTTCACCAATCTTTACAGGAAGAGAGACAAATCGTTCGGCAATGCAAGACTTGTTAGAAATTATTTCAACGAATCTAAAATCCATCTCAGCAAGCGCTATTTGAAGATACCCGAAAATGAGCGCAACAAAGAATCGATGACAACTATTCTAAACGAAGATGTTCTTGCAATTATTCAAAGCGGAGGAATTAAAGATGCAAAGATTGGAATTGACGAAGAAGCTTTGACCAAGGCGTTAAACAAACTAAATAACCTAATCGGTATGGAGCCGGTAAAAAAAGAAATAAACGAGCTTGTGAAGCTGGCAAAATTTTATTCCGAGCAGGGCGAGAATCTTCACGACAAATTTTCTTCACACATAATTTTTCTCGGGAACCCGGGAACCGGAAAGACGACGGTTGCCAGGCTCTTCAGCGAAATTTATTCTGCGCTCGGTATTCTACCAAAGGGACATCTTGTTGAAGTGGACCGGCAGGGCTTGGTTGCAAGCTTTGTCGGACAAACTGCGGAGAAGACAAAAGCAGCAATAGATAAGGCAATCGGCGGAACGTTGTTTATAGATGAAGCATACACTCTGATCAAATCGGGCGAAGGCAGCGGAGCGGATTTCGGCAAAGAAGCGCTTGATACTCTTCTTAAAAGAATGGAAGACGACAGGGGAAAATTTGTTGTAATTGCTGCGGGCTACACAAATGAAATGAACAGCTTCATCAACTCGAACCCGGGGCTTCAATCCCGCTTTACAAAAAGAATATTCTTTGAAGATTATTCACCGGAAGAACTGATGCAGATAACCGAAAATCTTTTTGAAAGCAAAGGACATATTCTTGACGAAGAAGCACGTGAGCCGTTAAGAAAATATTTCAACAAGATCTACCGCAGCCGCGATAAGACATTCGGAAATGCAAGGCTTGTTCGAGACCTGGTAGAAAGCACGTTGAAAAACCAGATGCTTCGCGTTGCCGACATTCCGTCGGAAGAACGCCATGAGGAAGTACTAAAGTATATCCTTACTGAAGATGTAAGCAGTTTAATCGAACGCAAAAAGGAAAAGCAATCTGCAAAGATCGAAGGCGACCCGGAGCTTTTAAATAAATACTTATCTGAATTATCACAACTACCTGGTCTTGAATCTGTTAAAAAATCGGTTGAAAAACTTATAAGTAGCTTGAAGGTGGCAAAGCTCCGGAAACAGCGGGGGCTGAAAGTTATTCCCAAAAATTTAAATTCTGTTTTCACCGGAAATCCGGGAACAGGTAAAACAACCGTTGCAAGATTGCTGAGCAAAATTTATAAGGAGCTTGGAATTATAGAAAAGGGGCACTTGATCGAAGTAGACCGCTCAAATTTAGTTGCGGGCTACCAGGGGCAGACGGCATCAAAAACAAACGAAGTGATCAATAAATCACTCGGCGGTACTTTGTTTATCGACGAAGCCAATACCCTTATCCGCGGCATTTCGGATTTTGGTCAGGAGGCGGTTGATACACTTCTAAAAAGGATGGAAGATGATCACGGCAAGTTTGTGGTTATTGTTGCCGGCTATACTGATGAGATGAAAGATTTTCTAAATTCTAATCCGGGTGTTGAATTAAGATTTCCTAATATTTTTAATTTTGAAGATTACACTCCGCGGCAAATGCTGGAGATTGCAAATATTATAAGCGAAAAGAACGGCTACAAGCTTGATGAAGGCGCATGGCAGCTTCTCCTGGAAATCTTTACGGACTTATACGACAGGCGTGATAAAAGCTTCGGTAATGCAAGGACGGTAAAAAATATTTTATATAAGGCAATAAGCAACCAGGAAGAAAGAATCCTTACCCTGCTTAACCCGGATGATAATGACCTGATGACTATTTCATTCGAAGATGTGGATAAGATTGAGTTGAATGAAATTTGAGCTCACAGTCCGCTATTCACCAAGCTTCTTCAGCACCATTCCCGTTGAAGGCTGCAATTCAACTTTAGTTGAAACTTCGGTTAAAGGCTTTATCCCCGCTTCGTTTTGATTGACCAGAACTTCCCAATCCCCTTCAGGTAAAATAAAGCTCTCAGGTTTTTCTCTATTCGCATTTAACAAGACGACAAAGTGTTCGTCCTTATAATCAAGCCGGTAGCCGAGTGCAAATGTGGTATCATTTGTATCAAAAAACCTGATGTCGTTATATTCGGCTCTCCGGAATACAGCATACTTTTTACGCAAGGCAATCAATCCTTTATAATAATCTACAAGCTCCGAGTTTATTTCTGCGTGTTTATAGTTGATGTAATTTACCGCGTTGTCTTTATTGTAGCTGTTGTCGTCAATCTTTCCGTTATTTGCATCCGGAACCGTTTCATCGTAAGGAATTATTTTTGCCCTTGCAAACTCAGCCCCTTCCTGCATCATTGTTATTCCTTGCGATGTAAAAAGGAACAGTGCACCAAGCTTATTTAACTTCATCTCCGGCAGCGTAAGTTTTACAAATGAATCCACGTCCTTTATTACTTCGTCCTGTTTTGCGGCGCCTGTTCCCAAACGAATAAAATCACCAAGTGTACAGCCGTCATGCGATGCAAGATAGTTTACGGAGTGCTCTTTCTTCTGAAATAGCCCGGACAAATCTCTGATTAAAGTTCCTTTAACGTAGCTTTTGATTCTTTCAGGATTGTTGTTGCCGTACCAGCGTCCGAAAATCCATCCCTGTCCGTTAAAAGGATTTTCTCCCTTGATGCCGTTTCTTATTTGATCGTTCCAGCTTGCCCAGCCGCGCAGAGAAAATCCCGCAAGATCATATCCTCCGCCCCAGGGTTCGGCAATTAAAACTACTTTTGGATTTATCTTTTTTGCTTCGTGAGTAATCTCTTCAACAGTCTGCCAATCGATTAATTTTGCAAGGTCAAATCGGAAACCGTCTACATGGTATTCTTTCATCCAGTAAAGAACGCTTTCAACAATCATCCGCCGCACCATCGAACGCTCTGTTTTTAAATCGTTGCCGCAGCCGCTCTGCGAGATGTAATTGCCGTGTCTATCCAGACGGAAATAATAATCTCTGTCAATCTCCTTCAGGTTACCAAGTTCGTATTCGGAAAGATGGTTGTAAACAACGTCCATAATAACGCCGATACCTTCTTTATGGAAGGCTTTAACCATATCCTTAAATTCATTTATTTGTTTACCGGAAGTTCCTTCCCACTTATTCCATTCAAGCTTGCTGCCGCAGTAATAAGATTCAGGTGCAAAGAAAGCGGCAGTCATATATCCCCAATGGTTTCGCTCATAAGGATTCCAGGTATTGAATTTTCCTTTTAACGAATCTTCAAAAGGAAGCTCTATGTTTGCAAACTCCTGTGAGGGAAGCAGTTCAACGGTATTAACGCCAAGAGATTTTATGTAATCAATCCCGCCCTTTATTCCATGCTGAATTAGTCCTTTATAAGTACCCGGTTTGCTTGCGCCGGAAGATGGGTCAGCAGTCATATCCCGGATATGCATTTCATAGATAATTAAGTCCCGCCAATCTCTCTGTATCCACCTGTCGCCGTTCCAGTTGTAGTTATCATCTTTAACTACAATTGCACGGCGCGGAGTAAAGTAAGTATTGTAAGAGGCAACGGCTTTCGCGTAAGGGTCAAGACAAATTATGTTTTTTGTTGAAGGATGTTTCGGGTTAAAAACCTTGAAGCCGTAAAACAATCCGTAATGCTCACCTTCGACTGATGCTTCCCAAACACCTTCACCGTCTTGCTGCATCGGATATTCTGTTCCGGTTTTATCTTCGGGATTATTAAAGGTTACAAGTACAACGCTCTCGGCACCGGGAGTAAATAGCCTGAAAAATGTCTTTCCGTTCTCGATAAAAGATCCAAGCCTTTTTGATGAATAATATTTATCAATATCTTTTTTACCGGTAACGAAGTCCGGATTTGCCGCTGTCTGATGGGATTTACTTTTGTCGCTAACGAACAAATTAGAGCCTTTCAGAATATTTATTTATAAAGTAAAAACTAAAATCGTAAAAATTGTTTTAATATATTTTATTTCCCGTGACTATGTTAATAATCGTCGGAAAATAGGTAGGAGTTTAACATTTATCTCCTGCTGAAATTTAAAATCAGTTTACAGAAACACTTATAGTATGATCTCATTTACCGGCAATAATTTTTCCGTCGACGACCGGCGTAACGCATATTATCGGATTCTGCGGCACCTTAAAGTTCTCAAAAATCTCCTCGAACAACTGGTACTGCATCCCCTGGCTTTCTAGCCTTGAGAACTTGGGATATTTCATAAATTTTCCCCGCTTGTTTTTAGGTGCACTAAAACGGTAGGATTTCTGAAAATCATCAACCGCTTTGCTTTTCAAAAATTTTATTTTGTTATCGTCTCCGCCTTCAATCTCATATGCAATTGCACGGAACTCGACGACATAACCTTCATTTATTATAAGATAGATATTCAGAATTATTTCATTCATAGACTTACTTATTATTTACAAGAGCAAAATATGCCAGGCAGATTGCATATACAAATGCAAACTTGCATGTGATGCTTTCAATTATCCCCAGCAATTGACCGCTGCCTGAAGCCCACAAAGCAAATGCAGCAATTACCGGGAGCGAAGTAAATAACAGACCCGACAGTAGTGTTTTTAAAAGTTTAACCCGAACCGCATCTGTCTGTCCGTTAATTTCAATTACGATCGAAATAATTGAAGCAGCAATCGGTGCGTAATAAAAGAAAGCATACCAGCCGCCTAACGGGTAGTTGTAGGAGGCGTCAAGAACCGAACATGCGGTGACGGCAAATTTATCAATAACCAAGAAGTAATAAACAACAAATACAATTGCGGGGAGAAATATCATCTTTAGCAGCTTATTCCTGTAACCGGAATAATGAAAGATAAAATAAAAGTTCAACGGCGGCAGGAAAGAAATATCCGCAAAGGCAAGATAAGCCATAAATGAATATCGTAATCTTAAAGTGCATATCATAAATTCAAGTGACTGGTAAACCGTGAGCAGCGCAATTAGAACGAATGCCATAACATTGTCTCCATTCTTCCGTGCAAAGATGAGCAAATTAATAAGAAGAATAAATTCCAGGCACGCAAGCAGAAGTGAAAGAAGACCGTCCCAATTAATCATAATTCACCTTTTATTTTTTTAAATTGACCGCATCTCCGAAAAGATTAGAAACTTCCTGTATTCCGTCAGAAATCATATTTTGGGATTCCAGGATTTATTTAATTCCGATCCTGAAGCGCAATGGCGTACCCGTCCTTAACAGCCAGGTACACCATTGATTAGTTACATATTTCTAAAAGTCATTAGCAGCACTGCCTGAATTTAATCGAGAAAAAAACTTCTCTGGCTTATGTCTTTGGTCCAATCATTTTTTCAGGGCGAACTACTTCATCAAACTTTTCTGCCGTGAGCAAATTCAATTCGACTGCTGCCTGCTTTAAGGTTTTATTTTCCTTGTGTGCCTTTTTCGCAACCTTTGCCGCATTATCATAACCGATATGAGGGTTAAGCGCAGTAACAAGCATCAGCGAGTTCTCAAGGTTCTTCTTTATGTTTGCCTCGTTCGCCTTAATTCCAACAACGCAGTTGTCCGTAAAGCTTTCACATGCGTCTGCCAGAAGCCTCATTGACTGCAGTACATTAAAAATTATTACAGGTTTAAAAACGTTAAGCTCAAAGTTCCCGCTTGCGCCGGCAAAAGTCACTGTTGTGTCGTTACCGAAAACCTGCACGCATACCATCGTCATTGCTTCTGATTGGGTAGGATTTACTTTACCCGGCATAATCGAACTTCCGGGCTCATTTTCGGGAAGAAGCAACTCACCTATTCCTGAGCGGGGACCGGAACCAAGCCAGCGAATATCGTTCGCAATCTTCATCAATGAAGCAGCAAGAGTCTTTAGTACTCCGCTTGTTTCTACAAGAGAATCGTGAGTCGCAAGCGCTTCAAATTTATTTCTCGACGAGACGAAAGGCTTGCCCGTAAGCTCGGCAATTTTCTTTGCGGCTTTAACTGCGAACTCAGGATGAGTGTTTAAGCCGGTACCAACTGCCGTTCCGCCGAGGGCAAGTTCGTAAAGATGAGGGAGGCAGCCATTAATTCTTTCAAGTCCGTTCGTCAATTGCTGAACATACCCGGAAAACTCCTGTCCAAGCGTAAGAGGCGTTGCATCCATTAAATGGGTTCTGCCGATCTTAATAATATTTTTAAACTCTTCTGATTTTTTTGCCAAAGCGTCGCGTAGCTTTGTCACCATCGGAATTAAGCGGCGGTGAATTTCTTCAACCGCGGCAATGTGCATTGCAGTGGGAAAGGTATCGTTGGAAGACTGCGCTTTGTTTACATCGTCATTTGGATGAATAGGCTTTTTGCTTCCTAACTGTCCGCCCGCAAGTTCAATCGCACGGTTCGAAATAACTTCATTGGCATTCATGTTTGTTTGAGTTCCGCTACCGGTTTGCCATACAACAAGAGGAAAATGTTCGTCAAGCTTTCCTTCAATTACCTCGTCGGCAGCTTTGATAATTAAATCGGCTTTATCCGGCGGTAAGAGTCCAAGTTCTTTATTTGTTATTGCAGCAGCTTTTTTTAAGGTACCGAGCGCCCTTATTATTTCCCGAGGGAATCTTTCTCCGCCAATTTTAAAGTTCATTAAAGAACGTGCGGTCTGTGCGCCGTAGTATCTATCGGTTGGGACTTTAATCTCGCCCATACTGTCGGTTTCAACTCTGTATTCCATGCTTTTCACCTTTAGAGTTTTGTTGATTTACATCGGTAATGAATCTAATTACCAAAGTCTGAAAAATGTTTTATGAAATTTACAAAAATTTTTTAGACTATAAATCGAAAAATAAATATTGTATCCGAAAAATTGTCTGGCATGGAACCGTGATTAAATTTAAAATGCATACAGCTCTTAAATTCCCGAAATGAAACCAAGCAACTTTACAATTTTAATTTTCCCAAATCATCTGCTCTCGCCTCTCATATCTAATTCAGAGGCGGCTTTGCCTTAACCCAACGGCGAAATGTTTCCAATCACAGCAGAAAATTTCTAACTGATATATTTATACAAATGTTTTTGAAACGATTTTCTCTTGTTAATGTATAAGATAGTAACCGTTTGCTTTATAAATTTGTTACACGGAAAATCATTTGCGGGAATATTTGTTGAACTTCCCCAATATTCAATTTATAGAATGTCGCACCGACGTTAGGAAGAAAGTATAATGCTCGTTAAAGGTCCTTTTGAGAAGGCAAAATTATATATAGAATCACATCCTAAAATATCCGATACTTCTGCGGCTAAAAAGAAAGAATCATGCGGCGGACCATGCATTACAATCTCGCGCGAAACAGGAGCTCATGCCGATATAATAAGCGAAAGGCTCGTGGGCTTTTTTCAAAGATATAATTTGGCGAATCAAATGCCATGGGTAGTGTTCGATAAAAATTTAATTGAAAAAGTAATACAGGATCATCATCTGCCTCAGAGCTTAAGCAGGCTTATGGGAGAGGAGAAATATTCCGCCGTTAAATCTATAATGATTGAACTTCTCGGAGGACAGCCTCCCATTTTTACCCTCGTTCATAAGACTACGGAAACGATCCTTCAATTAGCTCAAATTGGAAACGTTATTATACTTGATAGAGCCGCTAATATTATCACTTCAAAACTGAGTAATACGTTTCACGTAAGGCTCGTATCGCCCATAGAGTACAGGATAGAACATGTAAGGGAGCTTTTTAATTATTCCCGTTCGGAAGCTATTGATTTTATTAAGCATGAAGATCACGATAGGAAGGATTTCGTGCAGACATATTTCCATAGGGATATTAATGACCCGCACCTTTATCATCTCACAATAAATTCATTTATAATTTCAGATGACGAAGCTGTTGAGATGATAGGCAGCGCAGTTGTTCAAAAATTTCCGGAAGTGTTCGAGCTGGGAGACTAAAGGATTTTTATTAAAAACTAATACCGCACATTTGCTGCAAGCTGCATAATTTCTTCCTTGCTAAGATTTGCAGTTGATGCTAACTTTGCATAGTTGAAATGTTTCTCATATTCTTTATAACAAACCGTAAGTTTTTATATATTTAGGATCATAAGTATTTAAAAAACTTTAATTTGTCCGATAATATTACAGTAAGATTTTTTTGATTGTAAGTAATAAATTTACTAATCTATAATATGGAGAGGCTTTAATGGAATTTACTCAACTAGACAGGAGTAACTACTTAAAGGGACTTTTAGTTGTCGCAAAGAAGGATAACCGTCTAACGGAACCCGAAAAAGTTATTCTCAAAGGGATAGCAAAAAAACTGGGCTTTGCTTCCGATTTTTATGAAGACACTATCCGCGGGCTTCTTGCAAACAAATATATTTCCGAAAGCCCCATAAAATTCTCCGACAGAAAAATAGCCGAATCATTTGTAGTTGACGGACTTAATCTGGCGTTTGCGGATAATCTTCCAGCAGAACAAGAAATTGATTGGCTGCGTTCAACTGCCTTCGTAAATGAATTAAAACAGGATTGGTTTGACTTAAAGATGAAAAGTCTAAAAGAGGTAATGAAATCAAAACCGGACAGCGACATGGCTCTGTTTTCAATAATTTAACATCTCAAGCTTTTACCTTTTCTTTCTTTTTAATGAAAGAGACTTCCTTTTTTAAAGCACCTAACCTCTCCTCATATAGGGGTTCTTAAAAATTTCCTATAAGGATGGCTGATTCGTGCGATTGTATATTCAAATCACCTTACAGTTGTTGTTTAATTTTCATATCTCTAATTTTGACCACACAAACTTTAATAGTTTTAATACACTAAACAGGTTCAAAATAACCTCTAAAATTTTATCAAGGATAACAAATGAAAAAGATGAAAGCGCTTGTTAAAAAAAATGCCGAGCCAGGGCTATGGCTGGAAGAAGTGCCCGTGCCGGAAGTCGGAGTGAATGACGTTCTAATAAAAATCCACAAGACATCAATTTGCGGAACAGACATTCACATCTATAATTGGGATGACTGGGCAAAAAAAACCATCCCGGTGCCAATGGTCGTCGGACATGAATATGTTGGAACAGTCGAAGCAATCGGAAGCAACGTACAGGATGTAAAAATAGGAGAGTTAGTAAGCGGCGAAGGGCATATTGTATGCGGCTATTGCCGCAACTGCCGCGCAGGCAGAAGACACCTTTGCCCAAACACTAAAGGAGTTGGAGTTAACAGACCCGGCTGCTTTGCAGAATACTTGAGCATCCCTGTTTCGAACGTATGGCACTGCGACCGCTCGATTCCCGAAGACATTTTTGCTATATTCGATCCATTCGGCAATGCAACACACACGGCGCTTTCGTATGATGTTCTTGGCGAGGACGTTTTAATTACCGGCGCAGGACCAATCGGAATAATGGCTGCAGGAATTGTTAAACATGCAGGCGCCCGCTACGTAGTTATTACGGATATAAACCCCCGGAGACTTGAGCTTGCAAAAAAAATGGGGGTAACGCGTACAGTAGATGTAACAAAAGAAAAGCTTGCAGATGTTATGTACGAGCTTGGAATGAAGGAGGGATTTGATGTTGGTCTGGAAATGTCCGGCAATACAGAAGCATTAAAAAGCATGCTATCGGCAATGTGCCACGGCGGAAAAATTGCGCTGCTTGGAATTCTTCCTAATAATGCAGCGATTGATTGGGAAACCGTTGTATTCAACGGATTAACTTTGAAAGGAATATACGGAAGAGAAATGTTCGAAACTTGGTACAAAATGACTGTAATGATCCAGACTGGATTGGACATTTCGCCGATCATTACGAACCGGTTTCCATTTGAAAAATTCAAAGAAGGGTTTGAATTAATGAAATCCGGAAATTCAGGAAAAATTATATTAAAATGGATTTAAAATTTTAGTATTGCAGCTTCTCGTCTTAGCGGTAAAAAAAAAGACCGCTGAAACTACAAGCTGCTAAGAAACACAATTTCTAAGAAAGGAATACTTATGAAAGAATCAATAAAAAAGTTTTATACAAGTCAGCTTCAACAAATAGAAAGCGAAGGCTTATTTAAAGGTGAAAGAATTATTGCCGGTCCGCAGAGCGCAAGGATTAAAGTTAAAGACGGACAGCAAGTCTTAAATATGTGCGCCAATAATTATCTTGGTCTTGCCAATCACCCGGAGATAATAAAAGCCGCAAAAGAAAGCTATGATAAATGGGGCTACGGACTTTCATCGGTACGCTTCATATGCGGTACCCAGGAAATACATAAAGAACTCGAAGAAAAAATTTCCGCTTTCCTCGAAACCGAAGACACAATTCTTTATACCTCATGCTTTGATGCAAACGGCGGATTATTCGAGACAATCCTTTCCGAAGAAGATGCAGTAATCAGCGATGAATTAAACCATGCAAGCATCATAGACGGAGTTCGTCTTTGTAAAGCACAGCGCTACCGGTATAAAAACAGCGACATGAACGACCTCGAGGAAAAACTTAAAGAAGCCTCGAATGCAAGGATAAAACTGATTGCCACCGACGGAGTATTTTCCATGGACGGTTTCATCGCAAAACTGAACGACATATGCAGCCTTGCGGATAAGTATAACGCACTGGTCATGGTCGATGACTCGCATGCAGTCGGTTTTATGGGAAAGCGCGGCAAAGGCACACATGAATATAATGATGTGTTAGGAAAAGTTGATATAATAACAGGAACACTCGGTAAGGCGCTGGGCGGTGCAAGCGGCGGCTATACTACCGGAAGGAAAGAAATTATCGATATGCTTAGACAGCGATCGCGTCCATATCTGTTCTCCAATACCGTTGCTCCGAGTATTGTCTCAGCTTCGTTAAAAGTACTTGAACTTTTAAAATCATCAACGCAGCTAAGGGACAGGCTTGAAGAGAATACAAAATATTTCCGCGAAGGTATTACCAAGGCGGGCTTGACGATTAAACCAGGTGTTCATCCTATAGTCCCGATTATGATTGGCGACGCCTCACTTTCACAAAAGATGGCTGCACGTCTGCTTGAAAAAGGAGTTTATGTAATCGGCTTCTTCTACCCGGTAGTTCCGAAGGGAACTGCGAGAATAAGAGTTCAGGTTTCAGCGGCGCATTCAAAAGAAGATTTGGAATTTGCAATAGCTAAATTCAAAGAAGCGAAAGAAGAGTTCGGAATTTAAAACGCACTGGGAATTTCTTTTTTTCATCACTGCCGCAGGTTATATCTTTTTATCTTATTGTACAGGGTAACTCTGTCAATCTCCAGCACCTGAGCACTGCGCGAAATATTCCATTTGTTTTCATTCAGCACTTTGTAGATATGCTTTCTCTCTATAGCGGAAAGGCTCATGTCGCCGTCATCTACTTCAAAATGAATTGAAGAAATTCGGATCGGCAAGTCTTCAACATTAATTTCATCATACCTTCCAACAACAACAGCACGCTCAATCGCATTCTCAAGTTCCCGTACATTGCCGGGCCAGTCGTAATTAACAAGAAACTCTGCGGCTTCCGCGGATATATCTCTTGCAGGTTTATTTAATCTATTCGAAAATTTTTTTATGAACGCCTTAGCCAGCAGAATTATATCTTCCCGCCTATCACGTAAAGGCGGAACCAAAATTGAAAAAACCTTGAGCTTATAAAACAGATCCTCTCTGAACTTGCCTTCATTCATTAACTTTTCGAAATTTGAATTCGCAGCAGCTATCAATCTAAAGTTTGTGTTTACGGGTTCGCTTCCGCCAATACTTAAGAACTTATTTGTCTCGAGCACCTTTAATATCTCAACTTGAATCTTCGGCGAAATTGAATTTATCTCGTCAAGATATAGAGTACCGCCTTCTGCCAATTCAAAGCTGCCTTTCTTCCGCAGATGAACTCCTCTTTCCACGTCCGGTTCTTCTCCGAACAATTCCTGCTCAAGCATTGCTTCGGTCAAGGCTCCGCATTTTACTGAAATAAACGGAAAATATTTCCTGCTGCTGTTGGTATGAATTACTTTTGCCAGCAGCTCTTTTCCCGTGCCGCTTTCTCCAAGTATCAGTGTCGAGGCATCCGTTGCGGAAATTGTACTTATCGTCTCAAACAATATTTTCATTTGCATATTTTCTCCGATAAGTAAATCCGGCTTTGAAATGCTTGCGATATTTTCTTTCAAGGACCTGTTCTCAATCTGAAGCTTTCTTTTGTCAATTGCCTTCTCAACAAGGATAGTCAGCTCATCCGGGTCTACCGGTTTAGTGACATAATCATAGGCGCCTTCCTTTAAAGCTGCAATGGCTGTAGGAACGGATGCAAAAGCAGTAATCATAATAACTATTGAATCTTGATCCAATGCTTTAATTTCTTCTAATAACTGCAGTCCGCTTATTCCGGGCAATTTTAAGTCAACCAATACAACATCATATTTTTGCTTTTGAAATTTTTCCAAGCCGGATTCGCCGTCCCCGGCAATTTCAACAAGATAGCCTTCGTTCTCGAACCAGTTAAATAAAGATTCCCGAATAATCTTTTCGTCATCAACAACCAATATTCTCTCTCTTTTATTCATTTCAATTCTTTCCCAATTTATTAAAAGAATGTTAAGATTTTATAGCCGGCTTTTATGATTGGAAATGTACTAATAGAACCGGCAGCAAAGATTTTTTCGTAGTACACTTTAAAATAAAGGGTCATCACGATTTTAATTAAACGGTATTCATCTTTCTGAGCCCAGGAATGCATTTTCGAAAAGTGAATTTCGGATGAAAAATATTTCATTATATCTAACGAGTTCCCAGCCATTAAAAGCCCCTTTCAAACCTTCCAAAATTATCTGAAGTCATTAATACAAACTGCGAGCCAATTCATTCTTAGATATCTCTCGCTCCCATAGTTATTCTTAAATAGGTAGGCAGTTTTTCTGCAATTTCAAGACATAAGGGTTAGAATTTGTGGGAATATAGTTAATAGGTTTACAATTTTTTCTGATTACCAAAGAATTGTTTGCCTCTGGCAATTATTGGCAAACATTCAATATCCCGATTATAAAATCAAAAAATTCTTGAACACAAGGAATCTACAAGCCACAAACTGCCGGTTTTGTTTCTCACTAACAGCAAACTTTTTTTACCTGTATTGCCACGGATGAGAAAGATTAATTCACTTATCCATACAAAAAATTTTAATTTCATTAAAAAGTGAGAGAGGCTAATTGAAAGTCTCTATAGAAATAAATCAGCCGTGTAATCGCATTAAAAACTATTAGCTGCAGAAATATTTGTAGGCTTCAACATGATCGGCGCAACTTCGGCAGTAACCGTTTCCTTTTATATCCACTTCTTCAATACCGGGAGAAGAATGCATTACACAATCCCAATCAGTACAATGACGAAGACCGAAGTTATGACCGAGTTCATGCAGTATTTCTTTCATCGTTCTTTCCAAAAGCAGATTGTTGTTAGATTTACCGGAATAAAATTCTTCGTGCAGCCTGCATACAGAGACTATAGAATGCTTTCCGTCGAGCTGAGCCTCGCCGAAAACAAATGTAAGCACGGGGACAAAAATATCTACGTCGGTTATTAAAATTATTTTGCCGTCTACGTTATTCGTTAGCTCCATTGCCCTGGCAATTACGCCGGTAGAATAGTATTGCCCCCTTTCTTTAGAAAGGAAATTTTCAAGCTCCAGGTTCAATTCTAATAATTGCACCTGAGAGGTAAACATTTTAGATAGATTAACTAAAATGTTTTTGAGCAGCCAGGCGTTCGAAAATCTTACCGGAACAATAAAGATGTTCATCAGTCGGCATTTTTTTGAAGGTTATATTTATTGATTTTATTATAGAGAGTAACACGGTCAATTTCCAACACCTGAGCGCTGCGCGAAATGTTCCAATTATTTTCGTTCAGTATTTTGTTGATGTATCTCTTTTCCATAGCAGCAAGGCTTTTGCACTCCTCATCAAAGTATAAGTTGTTTAACGAAACATGGAACGGCAAATCTTCAACAAGGATAGAGTCCGTCTTTCCAACGACCATTGCTCTCTCAACAGCATTTTCAAGCTCGCGAACATTGCCCCGCCAATCATAATTAATTAAGAAATCCATAGCCTCCTTTGAAACACCTTTTACCGACTTGTTCATCATTAATGAAAATTTATTGATAAAGAAATTTACCAGCAGCGGTATGTCATCTCGCCTTTCGCGCAGCGGAGGTATAATAATAGAAAAAACATTCAGCCGGTAATATAGGTCTTCCCTAAACTTTCCTGCTTTCACGAGCTCTTCAAGAGGTTCGTTGGTCGCAATAATAACTCTGAAGTCGCTTTTAATAAGTTCGTTGCCGCCTACCCGGTTAAATTGCTTTGTTTCTATCACACGCAGCAGCTCTATCTGCATTTTGATTGAGATAGAACCGATCTCATCAAGAAAAATAGTCCCGCCGTCTGCAAGCTCAAACTTGCCTTTGCGCCTGAACTGCGCACCCGTAAATGCGCCCTTCTCATGACCGAACAGCTCGCTCTCAAGAATTGTTTCTGCTAAAGCCCCACAGTTAACCGGGATTATCGGAAAATATTTTCTCTTACTGTTAATGTGGATTGCCTTTGCTACAAGCTCTTTACCGGTTCCACTCTCGCCTCTTATCATTACAGTAGTGTCTGTCGGCGCAACAGTTTGAATAAGATCATAAATTTTCTTCATCTGGTAGCTCTCGCCGATCAAATTGTCCGGTCTGATGATCTCGTCGATGCTTTCCTTCAAGTGAATATTTTCAATCTTCAGCGCTCTCTGCTCAAGAGCCTTTTTTACCAGGTGAGCAAGCTCGTCCGGGTCGACCGGCTTGGTAACATAATCATAGGCGCCGTTTTTAAGAGCAGCTATTGCAGTCGGAACGGATGCGAAAGCGGTAATAAGAATTATCACCGAGTCTTTATCGATTGATTTAATCCTGTTCAATAGTTCAATACCGCTCATCCCGGGCATTTTCATGTCAACCAGGAGAAGATCAAATTTAGTCTCTTCATATTTCTGCAGAGCTATTTCTCCATCCCCGGCAGTATCAACATCGTATCCTTCTTCTTCGAACCAGTGGAAGAGAGATTCTCTTACGATCTTTTCATCATCCACAATTAATATTTTTTCCTTTTTATCCATTTAATTACCTAAGAAATATTCTCGTTTGCAGGCAAGATCAATCTGAATGTCGTTCCTTTAAGCGAAGTCTTTTCAACCTCTATTGAGCCGTTGTGGTTTGTAACAATTCCGTAAACTACCGCCAGCCCAAGACCGGTTCCCTTTGAAGCTTCCTTAGTGGAATAGAACGGCTCGAAAATATGCGGAAGGTCTTTGTTCGAAATGCCTGTCCCCTCGTCAATTATCCTGATAACCGCAGCATTATTTTCCCAGGCAAGTCGAACAACTATCTTACCTCCTTGCGGCATTGCTTCAATCGCATTAATTAGCAGGGACATTAAAGCCTGTTGAACTTTCTGTGCGCTGCAGTTAATCTCAATTGTCTCAACAGGATATTCCTTCTCAATTGCAACGTGATAGATTTCAAGATGGTGCTGTATTACCGTTATGCTCTTGTCTATTATCCTGGTAAGATTCTCCCTTGAAAACTCATCTCTTTCTTCATGAGAGAACAGCAGCAGGTCTTTTACTATTTTCCCGCAGCGCGAGGATTCGCCTGAAATCAGCTCAAGATATTCTATTAATCTCGAATACTCCGAATCTCTCTGCATCGATTGAAGCTTCCTGGTAATCAGCTTGCTGTAAGTCAAAATACCTTCCAGCGGATTGTTAAGCTCGTGTGCAACTGTTGCTGACAGCTTTCCTAGCGATGCAAGCTTTTCAATCTGATTTACCTGGTTATAAATATTTTTTAGCTCTTCCGTCTTTTCATTCACCTTATCATTTAAGGTCTCGGACCAATTTTTAATTTCCTTGTATGCATCATCAAGTTTTACAGACATATCATTAAATCTATGCGCAAGCTGTCCGAGTTCATTTTGGGTATCGAGATCAATTTTATATGAAAGATTCCCCTTGCTGATTTCTTCAATCCCTTTGGTAAATTTTTTAATCGGTCTATTGACAAGTACAGTAATGAATAGTCCGCAGAAGAAAGAAATTACAAGGGTAATCAATAATGCATTTAGAATAATTTCCCTGGTATTCTTCGCTATAATCGCATCAAGCTTGTCCAGCCCTACCACAACATCAAGTACACCAAGTATTTGAACATTGGGTGAATGCGCATGGCAGGCGGCATTGTAGCAGTCAGGCTCATTCTGGATCGGATTAATTAGACCGAGCACTCTTTTGTTTTCAGGATTCCTGTAAATACGGATTTTGTTTTGATTGTTTAAGCTGTTTAAAGGCACATTACTATTGTGGCAAACAATGCATGCCTCGGCTGACATGTCTACCTTTTTCATTATTTCTGCAGTATCAGTCGAGAATATTATCATCCCCTGCTTATTGTAAATTCTGATATTATTAACACCCATCTCGGTTCCGAGTGTCTTAATAATTTCATGTACGTCTTCACGGCGGTTCAGGAGCATGCTGTAACGCGTCGACTTCTTAATCAAGTCGCTGATATTGTATGCACTTTCAAGACGTGATTCGGTTAAATATCCGTCAAGATTCCTCACGATAAAATATGTGTACGCGGCAAGAATGCTGAAGAGTATCAGAGAGATGGAAACTATAAGTCTTACACTTAATTTATTTATCAACTTAGTTGTCATAAAAGCCCTATTCCCTTGCCGTAAAATTAGGAAGAACTTTTTCTACTTCCAACTTTATGACGATCAGACCTAAAAGCACAAAGATTAAGCAAAGTCTTTTAGCTGATTAGAGCTTGAAGTATGCCGACGTATTTTTCCCGCCCAACAAGTTGATGTAAATATTTAACTTGATCGCCTCCGTCAAGCATAGTAAGCCCGACTTCCGGATAGTTTGATTTAATCTCTTCGACAATCCCAAATGATTTTTTCTGTAGCACCTGCCATTCGCTATGTTCTATCCTCCCGGCAGAAACTTCCTGCTCAATAGCACCGATTATAGCTATCCATTTTGACTTTGCAAGATCATCGGCTGGATTATTAACCTTATCGTAGATGGAAAAGTTCATCGGTGCGGTTAAGGAGCTTGTTCCCCACTCACCGAAGAACTGAACGACGGGCTGCCCGCTTAAGATGCTTCTGCTTTGACTAAAATCCATAATTATTCCGACATGATCGAGGAATGAAATGAAGAGAGGATTAACCCCGAGATAATAAGTATTTGGCAAAACCTGTTTGATAATAAAACAATGCTTTAAGTAAATAAATTTTTCATCATACTTAATTGATTTCAGTCTTCTTTCAACTAAGTTGACGGCGCTCAGGATGTTATTTGTCTGCATCTCATTCTCGCCGTAGTTTCTCATTACTTTATCGAACCGGCAATTTTCACAGTCAAACTTTTTATCGCACAGCTTGTATTCAATAACATTAGACGCCATCCATATGCACTTCAGCAAGCCGTAAGAGTTATCGGAATAAAAATTATCTTCGTTCATTTTACTCACTTAAAATTAATCGTTTAGATTTTGCCTTACTATTTCTTTTTTGTCTTTGAAAGAAGAAAGCCCCCATTAAGATCTCAAGATATATTTGGCATCAATTATTGCAGAAGATATAAAAGCATTGCTACGGAAATTACAGCCATTATTTTTCTTTGATTCGAAAATTATTTTATTCGCTTTGATTTTGTTTCTTATTAGTCTCAGCAGTTTTTTCATCTGTAATATCAATCCCGGAGCTTTTATTCACCTCTTTGTTTTCTTTCGATTTACCGCCGTCATACATTGTGGCTCCTACGAGACTAATGATAGGCTCTGTATTACTTGTTGAAATTTTTTCCATACGCTTACCCTTTGACTTTAACGCCATCGGATTAATTATAAGTTGAACGAAAAGGTCAACTGCAGCAAAGACAAGGATTAGAACTAATATAAACGTAAGCATGACATATTCCTTATTTCTATCTGTTACTTTATCCTAAAAAATCAATTAATATACCATAAAGAAAATATGATTTCCCCTTTTCGTAAGAGTATGACAGGTAATGAGTTATAGAGTTTCCGGAGAATATCTAAATAGAATGGAATTAAAAAAATGTAGGCATATTCAACAGTCTTATGTTGAATTTTCCGTCAAACAACGGAGTCTTTCATTACTGCGCTTGCATCTTTTTCCTGCAGAATTATAATCGTAGGCGAGAAAAAATTAATTGCGCATTAACAACTATTTTTATTTAGCAATTGAAATAAGTATACCAGACGAAAAAAAGGATCAGAGAATTTCTTTACAAATCCCAAAATAAATTCTCAAATACAACAATAGAAACCGAGATGTGTTGCCATTGGTGAGAAGCCTTTTATTACATTAAACAGAAAAAATTTTTCAAAGGTTTTATTCCATTTAAATTTTAATGTTTATAAAAATTAAGAAATAGAAATATTGCAGGTAACAGTTCTTGGCATACTTTTATATAAACTTCAAAGGTCGAATTAACTAAATAATAGGACATAAGTAAAAAATTAATTTTTCACGAAGAAAGAGGGTAAGGTGGAAAAACAGAATAGAAGAGAATTCTTTAAGACTTCAGCATTATTAGGCACTGCAATCACGGGTTTATTTTCAGGTACGACAAAGGCAGCCCCGAAAAATATTTTATCCGAAGATAGAATGGGAGTTCTTGTCGATACAACCGCGTGCATAGGCTGCAGAAGCTGTGAATGGGCATGCAAGAATGCACATGGAATTGAAACACCGCCTCTTGAAAAATACAGCGACAGATCGGTATTCAAAAAAATGCGCCGCCCTGATGTAAACGCTCTTACTGTTGTTAATGAATATTCAAATCCTCAGAACGCTGAACTGCCAACAGATATAAAAGTACAATGCATGCACTGCGATCATCCCGCATGTGTATCCGCATGTATTGTCGGGGCGTTTTCAAAGCAAGAGAACGGTTCGGTTATCTGGGATACGAAACGCTGTATCGGATGCCGCTATTGCATGGTAGCCTGCCCTTTCCAGGTGCCTTCATTTGAATATGACAAAGCAATAAATCCGGAAATTAAGAAATGCGATTTTTGTTTTGAAAGAACCAGAGCCGGCAAGCTTCCCGCGTGCGTTGAAATTTGTCCTGTTGAAGCGCTGACCTACGGACCGCGCAACGACTTAGTTAAGATCGCTCGTGAAAGGATTAAAAGAAACCCGGAAAAATATTTCAATTACATATACGGCGAATATGAAGTCGGCGGAACTGCATGGATGTATATAGGGAACGAGGATCTAAGAAAGAAAGCATTTCCAAAGCTCGGGGACAAGCCCGCACCCGGCGTATCCGAAGCAATCCAGCACGGAATCTTTGCTTATTTTGTTCCGCCGGTTTCGCTTTACGCCCTTCTCGGCGGCATAATGTGGATAACTAAAAACAGAAAAAATTCAGAGGAGGAATAAATCATGGTATCTTATATGAAACCGTCTCCGATTACTAAAAAATTTCTTACGCCCGGAGTTTTTGTTTTAATTCTTCTTGCGGTAAACGGACTTTGTTTCCTGTTTGCCCGATTGTTTTTTGGAATTGGGGCAGTCACGAATCTTAATAACCAATATCCGTGGGGAATCTGGATCGGAGTTGATGTTGCGGCAGGTGTTGCTTTAGCAGCAGGCGGTTTTACTACAGCAGCGCTCGGTCATGTTATGCACCGTACACACTATCACGATATTGTAAGACCTGCATTATTAACAGCAATGCTCGGATACACATTTGTCGCATTGAGTGTCTCAATTGATATTGGAAGATGGTATTACATCTGGCATCCTCTAATAATGTGGAATGGAACTTCTGCGCTCTTTGAGGTAGGAATTTGCGTGATGATTTATCTAACCGTTTTGTATATCGAATTTCTTCCAATAGTCACCGAAAGGTTTATCAATCATGTAAACTTTAAAGGCGCAATTTCCTTCTTAAACAAACCTGTTGAAAAACTCCTCGTGGTTTTAGATAGAGGATTATCAAAAGTAATGTTTGTATTTATTATCGCCGGTGTTGTACTTTCAAGTCTGCATCAATCCTCTCTCGGAACATTAATGGTTATTGCAGGACCGAAAATGCATCCGTTATGGCAGACACCCATTTTGCCTCTGCTATTTTTATTGTCGGCAATCTCTGTTGGGTTTCCAATGGTAATTTTTGAATCGATGATCGCCGCACGTTCATTCGGTTTAAAGCCTGAAATGGAAGTATTGTCCAGGTTGGGTTCAATAGTAGCGCCTATTCTTGGAGTATATCTTGCTTTCAAGTTAGGCGATATGTTTATCAGGGAAACGTTTGTTTATCTTAGAAGTTTCAATACGCAAAGTGTAATGTTCACAATTGAAGTTTTGTTCGGGATAATAATCCCGCTTAGGATGTTTCTATCCAAAGCCGTTTTAAAATCACCCCTTTGGTTGTTTGTCGCTTCGTGCCTGGTAATTTTCGGAGTTCTGATAAATAGAATAAATAACTTTGTTACGGCTTATACGCCTCCTTATTCATTCGGCTCTTACTTCCCCTCGTTTGGAGAAATTTCAGTGACTGTCGGATTCATTTCTCTACTCGTCTTATTGTACCGGGTTATTGTCTTTAACTTCCCGGTAATCAGCGTCTTCGACAGGTATCGTACCCCAAGAACCAAATACACAATTAGAGGCAGCGAGCTATGAGAAAAATAATATTCATAAACGCTCTATTATTTACAGCTGTTCTTATTGGGCAAACAAAGCCTCCCAAAGGTCATGAACTCTTAACAAAGCTGACATGCAAAACATGCCATGGATGCGAAGTCCCGACGAAGCAAGACCCTTGTCTCACTCCATGTCCAAGAAATCAGATGGTGACAGTTCATCAATCAGCAGACAAGACTGTCAATGTAGTCAAGCTTGATGAGCTGTCAAAAAAATATTTACATGTTGTTTTTCCGCATAGAGCTCATGCTCAAATGTCGGAAATGTCGGGCGGCTGTATGACATGCCATCATTACAACACGAGCGGACCAATACAGCCATGTAAGAATTGCCATCAAGCCCAAAGGAACAGAGCCGATATCAGCAAGCCGGACTTAGAGGCAGCATACCACCGGCAATGTATTAACTGCCATCGCGAGTGGAGCCACGAGAATAGCTGCGTTTCATGCCATGCATTAAGGACAAAAGATAGCGCCGTACATGTTACTACGGCTAAAAATTCTGAATCTATAAATCATCCTAAGATAGAAGAACCGGCAAAAGTTATTTATAAGACAACCAGCAGTAAAGGCAAGCTTGTTACATTCTATCATGATGAACATTTTAATTTATTCGGCATAAGCTGCATCAAGTGCCATCAGCAGGAAAACTGTACAGAGTGTCATGACAAACAAAAAACCTCAATGCCTCAAAGGCAGGCAAATGTTCCTATAGAAATTCACAAGCCGGCGGCCCAGCATCATAAGCCTTGCTTTTCTTGCCATAGCGAGGATAAGTGCACTGTATGCCATTCAAACAAGCCTGAAGGTCCCTTTGACCATTCGGAAAGAGCAGGTTGGGCTTTGAATAAATTTCATAAAGTGCTGGCTTGTTCGCAGTGTCATGGTACTTCAGGTAGATTCACCAGGCTTGATAACAAGTGCGAGAGCTGCCACAACAATTTTGCTGCGGGTAAGTTCGATCATAGTATAACCGGTCTTAAGCTGGATGAAAATCATAAGGACGCCGACTGCGTTGATTGTCATCTTGAAAGGAATTTTTCGAATCCTCCGTCATGCAAAAATTGCCATGATGATAAAAGTTATCCTAAAAATAAGCCCGGCAAGGAAGTTAAGGTTTCGTTAAAAAAGGAAAAATAAAAGTAACAAAGTTGATTTAATTCTCGTAGATTTCTGTTGGTAATTAAAGAAATGTTTGCGCTTTGGGAAAATTGAAAACATGTTCAGGAAAATCGGTTTCAAGTTAATATTAGCTGTCGGGGTTACGGCGCTTATTACAATAGGTATTTTTGCTTATTTCAATATACAGTCCCATACCAGCAGTTTACTTGCAGAAGTCGAACGGAGCGCAAACCAGCTCAGTGAAACTGTAAAGCATAGTACGCGCTACGACATGCTTCTGAACCAGCGTGACCGTATTCATAAAATTATTAATACTATTGGCGAGCAGCCAGGGATTAGAGATGTGAGAGTCCTTAATAAAATGGGAGAGATTATTTATTCTTCTCACACTGAAGATATCGGCAAGATGGTTGATAAGAAAACCGAAAGCTGTTATAAATGCCATGCCGCCGACAAGCCTCTTGAAAGACTTCCGATTAGAGACAGGACAAGAATTTTTAGAATAAGCCCCGACTCATCCAGGATTATGGGAATCATAAGCCCCATTTATAACGAGCCTTCTTGCTGGCAAGCCGACTGCCATGCCCACTCTAAAAGCCAGACGGTACTCGGCGTTCTTGATGTTACAATATCTTTAAGCGATGTTGATGCTCAAATCAAAAAAGGTGAAATCGAAATTGTAATCTTCGCGATTTCAGGTGTGATTGCTTTAAGCTTCATCGTTGGATTTTTTGTACGAAGATGGGTTGACAAGCCTGTAAAAGAATTATTGAATGCTACCAACCAGGTTGGAGTCGGGAACCTTAATTATACTATTAAGGACAGACGCGATGACGAACTTGGAATGCTTGCCCGTTCATTCAACAATATGACAAAGAAACTTTCTGAAGCCCGCATGCAGCTTTTCCAATCGGATAAAATGGCTTCGCTCGGAAGACTTGCCGCCGGAGTTGCACACGAAATAAATAATCCTCTGACCGGAGTCCTGACTTACAGCAGCTTTCTTTTAAAACGTACTCAAAACAATCCCGAAATGCAGGAAGACTTGAAGGTGATTGTTCGGGAGACCAAAAGAAGCCGTGAAATTGTAAAAAGCCTTCTTGATTTTGCGCGTCAATCAATTCCTAAAAAGAATGATGCAAACATAAACGATATTATTCTTCACGCTGTTAGCGTTGTGGAAAACCAGCTTGCTATCGATCATATTAAATTAATAAAAAATCTTGACCCCGATCTTCCAAACACAACGATAGACTCCAACCAGATACAACAGGTTATAATCAATCTTCTGGTAAATGCGCATGATGCAACCGGAAAGGAAGGCGGTACAATTACTATTTCTTCCCTTAAGATAAGCCTCTCGCCATACGGGATTACTCATATTAAAAAGGCTCTATGTCCTAAACGCCATGATATGATGGATAATGAAGTAAAGATCGAAGGTATGGCTTCAATAAAAGTAAAAGTACGCTCGAACGGCAGCGAAGGTTTTATTAATTTAGATCCTGTTTATGGAAAGACCAGGCACCAGTACGGAATTGAGCCCGATATCAAAAAAGGTATTGCAATGATGTGCCCGCAGTGCAGTCAATCCTTAATTATCGAGGGAAAGAAATGCCCGAAGTGTGAGGCACCGGTTTATAGTTTCGAGATCCCGTCTCAAGGTTTTTTTGAAGGCTGTACAAGGAAAGGCTGTGGATGGCAGAAATGGGATTACGTTGATGTCGGCGGTAAGAAAGAATATATTGAAGTAAAAATATCCGATACCGGGTGTGGAATTGCAAAAGAAGATTTATCAAAAATATTTGAGCCTTTTTTTAGTACAAAGGGACAAAAAGGAACCGGACTTGGTTTGGCGGTTATTTGGGGAATTATCGATAACCACAACGGGACTATTGGTGTTGAAAGCGAATTAAATAAAGGAACGGAATTTACCATAAGGCTGCCGCTTATATAGGCGAATGGAATGAATAAACAATTCGACATATTGATTATAGACGACGAGCAAGTTATTACCGAAGCAGTAAACAAAATCTGTTCGGCGGAAGGATACAGGGTCGACTCGAGCCTTGATGCCGCAGATGCAATCATTAAACTTGAAACGAATTTTTACCGCTTGATATTATGCGATATAATGCTTCCGGGGATGGACGGATTCCAGTTTCTCGATGAGGTCTCTAAGAAAAAAACTATTTCGCCCGTTATAATGACTACTGGGTTTTCGACAGTAGAGAATGCCGTTAAATCATTATACAACGGGGCAATAGATTTTATACCGAAACCGTTTACAGCCGATGAATTACTTTCATCCGTCTCACGCGGCTTAAAATATTTGGAAATTCAAAAAAAATTATTCGAGACGGGAAGCCGCAGGAATGATGAATCTATAATCTATGTTCCATGTCCGGCTAAGTATTACAGACTTGGTTATTCAAGCTGGGTTAACTCAGATACCTCAGGCTCTGCTGTTGTAGGAGTTACGGATTTATTCCTTAAGACCATCGCTTCAATAAACGGAATTGACTTGCTAAAGGTCGACGGCGAAATAGTGCAGGGAAATTCATGTGCTCAATTAAGCTCAAAGGAATATTATTCCCATGCAGTGTTAAGCCCGGTCAGCGGGAGAATAATAGAAAGGAACGAAAGCCTGATTGAAGAAATTAACACCATCGAAAAAGACCCGTACTTTAACGGATGGCTTTACAGAATAATACCATCCGATTGGCAGTACGAAATACAAAACTTAATACCGTGCAGTTCGGATAGAATGTAAATAGAATTATAATAAACGAGAGGAAGAAAAACTCTAAGGAGAATACAATATGCCACTTTTAATTATTGCAGTTATATTATTTGTTATCGCCGATGTATTGATAAGATACTCGGGTAAAAGGATACAGGAAAAGAAGCTACGCAAAGACCGCGAAGCCGCTTTAAACGTAAGTTTGAATCTTGATTTTACAAGAGAGGCAAAGTCCTTAAAACGCGTTGAAGTTGAAAGTCCTAAAGCTAAAATTTTATGTGTTGATGACGAGCCGGTAATACTCGACAGCTTCCGGAAAATTCTTGTGCTTGAAGGATATTCGGTTGATACGGTTGAAAACGGAAAGGAAGCAGTAGGGCTGGTTCAAACACATCATTATGATTTCGTTTTCACCGACTTAAAGATGCCGGAAATGGACGGAGTTGAGGTTACCAAGTCCGTAAAGCACATAAGACCCGATATTGATGTTGTAATCATAACCGGGTACGCTACTGTTGAAACCGCCGTTGAGTGTATGAAGTTCGGTGCAATGGACTATGTACAGAAGCCTTTCACCGAGGATGAACTGCTTGACTTCGTTAAGAAAATTTTAATTAAACGGCAGGATAGAATTCAGAAACAGTTGAAACCGCAGGTTCACATCACTCACTTCGCCGAATCTAAACATTTTATGACTTACGAGTTCGCTATTCCTGGAGGAGTTTTCATCTCCGCAGGACACTGCTGGGCAAGCATGGAACAGGACGGCGCCGCAAAAGTAGGTATCGATGACTTTGCCAAAAAGCTCATTGGTAAAATTACCGGTATCGAGCTTCCCAACCTGGGAATGGTTGTTAAAGCCGGACAGCCGTTGTTTACAATTAAACAGGATGACCGCAGTGTCGCATTCAATTCGCCGTTGAGCGGCAAGGTAATTAAAATTAATACTATCCTGCCGACAAATCTTGAAGTCCTTGATGTTACCTCATATAATACCAACTGGATTTGTGTAATTGATACTGAAGATTTAGATAGTGAACTAAAAACCCTGAATATCGGCAAGAGCGCAGTCACTTTCTATCAGGATGAAATAGACAGGTTCATTCAGCTTAGGAAAAATATTCCGGTTAAGGATAGTTCGCAGACCCAGAGGAACAACGAACTTTATATAGGAGAATTTGAAAAGCTTGATAATGCCGACTGGGACAAGATGGTCACAGAGTTATTCAAAAAATAATTTTATTTTTTATTGAATATGTTGCTTCGATGAGCTGAAGGCATGTTATACGGGCTTGTCGAAGCGCAATTTTTTTTACTTTAATGAAAACGCTGCCGGATTGTTAACTATGGTAACTTCATTCAAAGATAGAATTGAAATTCTTAAGGGCGACATAACTAAATTAAATGTTGATGCCATAGTTAATGCTGCAAACTCATCGCTGCTTGGCGGTGGAGGCGTGGATGGCGCGATCCATCGCGCTGCAGGTCCCGGGCTTTTAGACTATTGCAGAAAGCTGAATGGCTGTCCAACCGGTGAAGCTAAAATAACTCCCGGGTTTAATCTACACGCAAGGTTTGTTATTCACACTGTTGGACCTGTTTGGCGGGGAGGTAATTACGATGAAGCAAACCTTTTGTCGAACTGTTACAAGAATTCACTCCGTCTTGCCGTTGAAAATAACCTGGTGAGTATAGCTTTCCCGGCTATCAGTACTGGCATTTACGGCTACCCACTCGAATATGCGGCTAAGACCGCCCTAAAAACTGTCAAAGAATTTTTATCATCAGACAACTCTATCGAAAAAGTAATTTTTGTCTGCTTCAGCCACTTTGACTTTGAAATATATAAGGAACTCTCTGCAAAGCTGGTTTAAGCTTAACATAAACTATCCAGTAGTTTCATCCTCCCAATTTTTGTTTAATAAAATATTCAGCCTGTCTATAAATATTAACAAGCTATATGATGGCAAAGTGAATTTCGCTTTCTAAGAAGACTGTCTTGTGGCATTCAAATTGAGTTGAGCACTATGATTTTCGGAAGAAAGCGAGATGTTTAAAATAATTATTTCATCTTTAGTCCTTTTATTTATAATTGGCTGCGCGCCTGTGCCGGTTTACAGACTAAATTCTATAGAAAAAAACAAAGACTTTTATAACGGTATGGAGACAGTAATGAGAAATGATTCAACTGCCAGAATAATGTTGAGATTCGATAATCAGTCACAATATAATTATGCATTTTATCTTTCGGTTACGAATAATACTTCGGGAGACATAGTGTTTGACCCCAAAAATATCTATTCTGAAAAGGCTGAAGGCAGCGAAGAACAGTCAGATGAAAAATTTTTCGCGATAAATCCTGAAGAGAAATTAAGAAACATCGACCACGATATAAATGGAACCATTGCTCAGAAAAAGACTGATGACGGAATAAATCTTTTCATTGGCTTTTTAGATTTAGCCTCTACGGTAGCAACAATCGGAAAGGAAAAGTCTGACGAAGAAATTCAGAAGCAACAGGAAACAAGAGAAGATTTCTACCAGACAGTGAATAATGAAAATATAGATTTCAATAATAAAATGAATTCTCTAAAGGATGAAAAAGTATATTGGGAAGAAAGAGTTTTAAGAATTACTACACTCTATTCGGGGGACGAAATAGACGGAGAAGTTTTTCTTCCGATAATTCCCGGCGCAGATACAGTAAAAATTGTAGTACCGGTGGCTGGAAGAGAATACAATTTTCTATTCAAACAAACTTGTTCTGATTAATATTTATCTCAAGAACAAAATTGCAACGCCGGCGACGGCTAAAACAGCCCCTCCTATTGCTCTCCAGTTTAGTCTTTCTTTATAAACATAATGCGCTATAGGCAGCATTATAATCGGTGAGGTCGTCATCAACGTGGCTGCTATACCCACTTTAGCATGAGCTACTGCAAGAAGACTGAATGTTACTCCAAAATACGGACCTAATATTGTCCCGGTTAACGTGGATGTAAACGCCTTAACATCTCCTGATAATACCTTAACCGGATTTTTAAATCTCCCGGAAAGAATCATCATCGGAAGCAGAATAATTACTGCCGAGGCTATTCTTATAAAAGAAGCTGCAAATCCGTTTATGTCGCCAAGGTTAAAAGCTTCTTTCGTAAATATCATGCCTACGGCTTGTCCAACGGCTCCGAGAATACCGAACAGAATTCCTATCTTGCTGATCTTGTATTTCCCGGAGGGAATTTCCTTCCGTTCAAAAACAACCAGCGTAACTCCGCCGATTGTAATAAAGATACCTGCTATTCCCCAGGACGTAATAATTTCTCCCAGGAAAATGAATGCAAGCAAGGCGCTTATCAGCGGAGTAAGCGACATCAGCAGCATTCCGATTCTTGCACCTATATGCTGAAAAGCCTTAAAGAGAAACGAATCGCCAAAAACAAACCCGATGACTCCGCTTATTGCAAGGTTCATTATTTGCGGCGATGAAAGCTTCAAGCTTATTCCCAGCGCAAAAATTGTAATGAAAAGGAATATACCAGCAAGAATCAGCCGGAGGATATTTAGCTGCAGCGAGCCAAGCCGCTTCGACGCTTCCGTAAAGGCAAAAGAAGAGCCTGACCAGCAAAAGGCTGTTACAAGAGCAAATAGTTCGCCGATCAACATTGTCAGGTATTCTCACTCCGTAAATTTTTTATCAGGTTAATTATGTCCCCGGGCAGCTCGGAATCGAATCTGACTAATTCTTTTGTACGGGGATGAATGAAACCGAGCGTCTTTGCATGCAGCGCCTGACGAGTCATAACCTCGAGAAGATTTTGTACCCGGCTTTTCATCTTTGGAAGATTTGAGCCGTAGACAATTTGTCTGCCGCCGTAAGTTGCATCACCGAACACCGGGTGATGTATGCTTGAAAGATGAACCCTGATTTGATGTGTTCTCCCGGTCTTCAAATTTATCTTTAACAAAGAAGCAAACTCAAACTCTTCAAGTACCTCATAAAAAGTTATTGCAGTCTTGCCTTCGGAAGCGCTGACGGAAAATTTTTTTCTATCGGATTTGCTTCTGGCTATATTCAAATTTATCTCACCTTTCTTTTCTTTAAACAATCCCCAGGCAACAGTCCAATATTCTCTTTCTATTGTATGTTTTGAAAATTGCTCGGCAAGCTTTGCATGTGTCCAGTCGTCCTTTGCTACTACGAGAAGTCCGCTGGTATCTTTATCTATACGGTGAACAATTCCCGGTCTGCCGGCTTCATGCAGATTGCTTAGCTTTTGAGAATGATGCAGCAACGCATTAACAAGTGTGCCCGTATAGTTTGCAAAAGCCGGATGTGCAACCATACCTGCAGGCTTATTAACCACCAGAAGAAATTCATCCTCATAAACAATATCCAGCGCAATCTCTTCGGGCTCGGCTTCTTCCGGGTGTGGGGAAACAGGCACTGCTGCTTCAATAACATCGCCCGGAAGTACTTTGTAGCTCGGTTTTACAAATCCTCCGTCTACAGTAACCAGTTTAGCTTCGATCAGTTTCTGAACTTTGGTGCGTGTTGCATTTTCTATCTGGCTGGCAAGAAAGATATCAAGGCGTTCCTTCTTTTTCCCTTCAGGAATTTTTATCCTGTACTTCTTTTCCGTTATCAGGTTCGCCATTGCTTAAATCATCTTTAGTTTCTTTCTTTCCGAACTCTCTAATTTCTCCGCTGCCGTTTCTTCCGGTCTCATCTTCAACATCTGACATGTCGTCTACTTCGGAATTTACATTTGAAGACGAGACGCCGACTTCAGGTTCAAGATATTCTTCCGTTTTATTTTGTCTATAAAAGAAGAGTAAAATTAAAACGCCGATTGTTACTGCCGCATCGGCAAAATTAAAAATAGGCCAGCGGTCAAAGCTTCTTCCGAATAAACTGAAATTAAAAAAATCGAAATCAAGGAAGTCTACAACTCTGCCGTAAAACAGCGGGGCATAATGATAAAAGACTCCGTAGAACATTCTATCGATCAGGTTGCCGACCGCACCGCCAAGTATAAAAGCAATTGCAAGCCTTAGAGATAAGCTTTTCTTTCTGATAATATAAAGATAAATAAGCAAGCCTATGCTGGCAACAAGAGAGAAGACCGAAACCCACAGCTTCATATCAATGCCCGGGTCAAAGCCGAAAGCCATTCCGGGATTTTCAATAAAGGTAAGCCTGAAGAAATTTCCTATGATCGGTATTCTTTCACCTTCATACATTCCCGCATAATGAAGATGCAGGAAAGGGATTGAAAATCCTTTTACAAGTAATTTCGAAGCCTGATCAATTATTACGATGGCAAGCGAGACAAATAAAATTCTCAATCTAATCCTTATTCTCAGCTAATAATTCTTCAACGCCGGCTTCCCCGGATTCAGCTCTCTTCTCTATACCAAGTATGATTAAAAAGCTGATGACTCCCGCAGTAACAGCAAAATCTGCAAAGTTAAAAACGTAACTTCCGAAGACCCGGTTCAGAATAAATATATTAAAGAAGCGGATATTAAAGAAGTCAACTACATTTCCATAGAAAAGCGGCGCATATCCGTAAATGACTCCATAGAAAATGCGGTCAATCAGGTTTCCAATAGCACCTCCCAGGATTAATGCGAGAGACAGTCTGAAGCCTAATGGCTTTGCCCTGCTTATAAAAATATAAATGAATAAAGCTGCGCAAGCCACAAGCGAAAATAAAGGGATAAGAATTCTTATTGAGTTGCCGGGATCAATCCCGAATGCAATACCGGGATTTTCAACAAAGGCGATATTTAAATTATTACCGATCAAATGTATCCTTTGACCAATATCCATCCCTGACAAATTAATTTTTAGGAATGGAATTGAAATACCTTTCACTACCAGCTTGGTTACCTGGTCTATTAGAACTACGATAAACGTAACGAAGAGTACTCTCACAGAATTCCTATTGAATTCATAAATAACTTTTCTTCAAATAAACTTTAGACAAATACCCCCGTATTATTAAACGGAATGACGGAATATTGCAATGATGGAGAAAGATTGGATACACCACGCACCTATTCCATAATTCCAATAACCCATCACTCCAAAGTAAACTTAGAATGGACCGGCAAATACAGGTTACCGCTTCTCCTGTCTCTGCTTTATCGGAAGACAAAGCTGGCTGTGAGGAACTGCTTCCAGCCTCGCTTTCGGAATAAGCGGACACGTCTCACACAGGTGCTGCGGTTCTTCGATACACTCTATACAAATTCCGTATGTTCCGGCGTCTATTCTCTTAAGTGCGTCTTCGAGATATCCCAAGAACTTGTTTTCTCTCTGTGCGTACAAAAAGGTCTTCTCTCTTTCCATGGCATCAGTTCCCTGTTCCGCCATGTGAAGAGAATACGGTGAATTTTCATTTATATATTCGCCCGTAGTAGGGTCAAGCATCTGTTCCTTTAAGTTCTGAAGCTGTTCGATTATCTCATCGCGCTTCGCTAAAATTATTTCTCTAAAATGTTCTAAGTCTTTTTGACCGTACCCCTTAATTTTAACTACCGGTTTTACTTTTTCCACAACAATAGTCTGGGTTTCCTTCACTTCAACTGTTTCTTTTACTGCTACCTTCTTCCTTGGCATTTCTTTCTTTAATCCTGTCTTTCTTTCTATAGGTTTCTTTTTAATTAATTTCTTTTTCACACTCTTGGTTTTCTTTACAACAGCAGCCTTCTTAACAACTTTTTTTACAGCAGCTTTTGCGGCACTCTTTTTAACGGGTGTCGGACTTTTCTTCTTAACAACTTTTTTCGGCTGTGTATTTTTCTTTGCAGCCTTAACAGTTGCCTTCTTTGCCGCGGTTTTTTTAGTAGTAGATTTTTTAGCCATAATGGTCTCCTTTTTATTAGGGATTAACCTTTTCTATGTGGATTGAACAATTATATTCGCCTATCTGCCATTCTTGATTATATCCGCCGTTAAGACGGGCTTCATTAACAAGCTGCTCTGCCAGCGTCTCGTTTGAGATATAATCATTAAAAATCATTATCGCGTCAACAAGATTTTTGCTGCCGTTAAATTTTATTTTAATTCTGTCTGTAACTTCAAAGCCGGCATCCTTTCTCATATTCTGAACCCGGTTTACAAACTCTCTTGCCAGCCCTTCGTTTATCAATTCACCGCTTAACTCCGTATCGAGAGCAACCGTTACGCCCTCTTCTGCTTCGACAATCCAGCCTGTTATTTCGGAGCTTATAATCTCAACGTCGTCTCTCGTAATGTTTATCTGTTCGCCTTCAATTTGAATCTTTACTTCGCCGCCTTTTTCAACCGTACTTATTTCATCCTTACCAAAATTCTTAATCGCATCGGCAACCGGGTTAACCTTCTTGCCGAACTTCGGTCCGATCGATTTAAAGTTTGCCTTTGCCGTTTTGCTTACAATTCCCGAATCGTCTGCAAGAACTTCAAGCTCTTTAACATTTATCTCATCCAGGATTACTTCTTTCATCTTTCCAAGAGCTTCTCTTTTTTCTTTATCGACAACAACCATTATTTTCTTCAGCGGCTGCCTTACCTTCAAATTATTCTTCGCTCTCATCGCCCTTGTAAGATATACAACTTTCTGAGCAATTTCCATTTTTTCTTCAAGTTCTTTTTCAAAATATGAAGGTCCCGGAAACTCCGTCAGGTGTACCGATTCAATTTTTTCTTTTTTCGTGACAGAGTTCAAATTTTGATAAAGCTCTTCGGATATAAACGGCGCAAATGGCGAAGTAAGCTTTGCTGCTGCTACCAGGCATTCATACAAAGTTTGATAAGCCGAAAGCTTATTCTCATTCATCTCGGATTTCCAGAACCGCCTCCTGCATCTTCTAACATACCAGTTTGATAGATGATCGATCGTAAAATCTGAAACCGCGCGGGCAGCCTTTGTTACATCATAATCGTCCATCAGCTTTTTATAGTCGGCAATTAACGAGTTCAGCTTCGAAATAATCCAGCGGTCAATCTCCGGTCTCTTTTCGTAAGGAACGGAGGTTTCCGCAAATTCAAACCCGTCTATATTAGCATAAAGTGCGAAGAAGGAATAAGTGTTAACCAGCGTTCCGAAAAACTTACGCTGAACTTCAATAAGACCGTCTTCATCAAACAGAGTAGGACGCCAGGGCGGGCTGTTCGTTACAAGATACCATCTGGTTGCATCTGCGCCGTACTTATCAAACAGCACAAACGGGTCGACCGTGTTGCCGCGCGACTTGGACATCTTCAGTCCCTTCTTGTCCAATATCAGTTCGTTTACAATTATATTTTTGAAAGCTACGCTGTCGAAAAGCATAGTCGCTATCGCGTGCAGCGTATAGAACCAGCCTCTCGTCTGGTCAATTCCTTCGCAGATAAAGTCAGCCGGGAAAGAATGCTTCTCAAACAGTTCCTTATTTTCAAACGGATAATGATATTGAGCGAAAGGCATTGATCCTGAATCGAACCAGACGTCTATCAGCTCAGGAGTTCGTTTATAAATTTTCCCGTTCTTCTCATAGAAGATTTTATCAACGAAAGGTTTGTGAAGATCGATGTCCGCAATATCCTTTACGTAAACTCTCTTGCCGTCTTCTTCAACGAAGCCTTGCTTTAATTCTTCAACACTTCCGACAGCAAACATATCGCCGTCATCGCTCACCCAGATCGGCAGCGGCGTCGCCCAGAATCTGTCGCGCGATAAAGCCCAGTCCTTATTTTCTTCAAGCCAGTTACCAAAACGTCCAGAGCCTACTTCGGGCGGCTGCCAATTAATAGTCTTGTTAAGTTCAACCATTCTACCGGCAACCGATGTTGTTCGTATGAACCACGACTCGCGAGCATAATAAATAACCGGAACATTTTCATGACGCCAGCTAAAAGGATAAGAGTGAGTTATTGTTTCTTTCCTGAAAAGCTTTCCCTCTTCCTTCATCTTCTGAATGATTCCCTTGTCCGCATCCTTCACAAACTGACCTGCAAAGTCGGTTACTTCCGGAGTAAACAAGCCGCCCCTCGTTACCGGTTGAAGCATAGGAAGATCGTATTGCTTGGAAAGATCATAATCGTCGGCTCCAAATGCCGGCGCGATGTGAACAATGCCTGATCCGTCCTCCGTGCTGACAAAGTCTCCGAGACATACGAAGAATGCCTTCTTGTCTGCTTTTAAATAATCGAAGAACTGCTCGTATTCAATCTTCTCTAAATCTTTGCCTTTCATTTCTTCGATGACTTCATATTCGCCGTCGATAACCGATAGACGTTCCTTGGCAAGAATAATCTTTTTGCCGTTGTGGTTTATCTTAACGTAGTCAACGTCCTTGCCTACTGCAAGAGCAACGTTGGAAATAAGAGTCCAGGGAGTTGTAGTCCAGACTAAAAAGTATTCGTCCTTATTTTTAATTTTAAAAAGCACATAAACGGAGGGATCTTTCGTCTCCCGGTAGCCAAGGGCAAGCTCGTGCGAAGAAAGGACTGTTTCCGACTTGGGATCTTGCGGAACAATCTTATAATCCTTATAGATCAATCCTTTATCGAAGAGCGTTTTTAGCGCCCACCAGACGGATTCGATGTAATCATTTTTCAGAGTAATGTATGCGGATTTCAGATCGACCCAGTAGCCCATCCGGGTTGTCATCTTTTCCCAGAGATCAAGATAGGTAAAAACAGATTCACGGCATGCCTGGTTATATTTTTCTACTCCGTATTCAAGCACTTCGCTCTTATGCTTAATGCCGATCTTTTTCTCAACTTCAATTTCTACGGGGAGCCCGTGGGTATCCCATCCGCCTTTTCTCTCTACACGAAATCCCTGGAGTGTCTTATAACGGCAGACAAGGTCCTTCAGCGTTCTCGCCATTACATGGTGAATTCCCGGTTTGCCGTTTGCCGTCGGCGGTCCTTCGTAAAATGTAAACGGTTTATTTTCATCTCTTGTAGAGATGCTTTTCTGGAAAATTTTATTGTCTTCCCAGAACTTTAATATCTTCTCTTCAATTTCAGGATAATTTATTTTTTCTAAGTTTTGCTTAAACATCAACGCACTAAAATTACATTAGGATTAAATACTTTTTAATAAATAAAATTTTCTAGCTTAAAACCCGACCGGCATGATTGAATGATGGTCATACAGCCTACGTCCATACAATCATGCTGTGTTCAGTCTATATTTTCATATTTCTTTATCAATTCTTTCTCAGCCTGAATAAACTCTTTGAGTTCTCTTTCAATTCTTTCCTTTTTAAGAATCGTATTCTTCGCGCTCAGCTCGGCGTCCGCAACAATCTTTTGTGCAGTTAGCTTTGCCTCTCTAAGCTCAAGTTCGGCTTCTTTCTTAAAGTCCTTTGAGACATCTTCGTAAGTCTTAATCTTTTCCCTGGCAACAAAAAGATCTTTCTGAAGAGTAAGAATTTCTACAACAGCCATCCCGAAAAATGCCATCGCGCCGAGAGTTATATCGCGAAGGCTGTACAGGATCAGGTTCTCTGTCAGCAGATCGTTCGCGGCAAAATAATCGCGGAAGAAAGAGATCATCAATACACTGATAATTGTAACTGACACTATCATTGCAAACACAACCTTTCCGCCGTACCGCCAGCCAAGTGTTTTGTTAATAAACCAGCCGCAGGCAAAACACAATACTGACAGGACAAACCAGACCGTAAAGTTGTTTCCGCCGAACTTAAAAAAATCGGTATTAAGGAAATTTGATGCGAACATTAAAACGCAGAGCAGAGCCGGCGTAAAATAATTTAAGAGCCTCTTCATTTCCATCTACAGCCTCTTAATAACTTCTTTCATAATCAGCGTCATTCTCGGTTCGGCTTCCATTGCGGCAGCAATAATTTCATTCACATCGGCAGGCTTCAGTGAATCCGGGAAACATTCATCTGTTATAATACTGATTCCAAGCACTTTCAAGCCCATGTGGTTGGCAACAATATTTTCCGGGATGGTTGACATACCTACTACGTCCGCACCTGTTGCGCGTAAGAACCTGTATTCGGCTTTTGTCTCAAGGTTTGGTCCGGGAACCGCTACGTAAACGCCCTTTTGAACTTTAACTTTATTTTCAAGAGCAACTTGTTCGGCAAGCTTTATTAGTTCAAGGCTATACGGCTCGCTCATATCGGGAAAGCGCGGTCCGAGCTCGTCTTCGTTCCTTCCGATAAGCGGGTTATCTCCGAGCAGATTTATGTGATCAACCATCAGCATAATATCTCCGCGCCTGTACAGCGGATTCATTCCTCCGCATGCATTCGATACAAGCAGCGACTTCACTCCCAGAAATTTCATTACCCTGACAGGAAAAGTTATCTGCTGCATCGTGTAGCCTTCGTAATAATGAAAGCGTCCCTGCATAGCCACAACTTTTTTCCCGTTAACCTCTCCAAATATCAATTTCCCTTTGTGAGATTCAACTGTAGATAAAGGGAAATGCGGAAGGTCTGCGTAATCGATCTCAAAATCAATTTTGATTTCCTTAACCAGTCCGCCTAACCCTGTGCCTAAAATAATCCCAACGGGATAATCATCTTTTGTTTTGGTTCGAATGACCCTTAGGGTCTCATTTATTTTGTCGATTAAATCACTCATTGATCTTTATAAAAGTTTATTGACAATATCATCGATGTTTACCTCCATCCTGGCAGCCTGTTCAGGAGTTTTTACTTCCACGGCTTCTTCGCCTGCATCTTCAACTTTTATTTCCAGAAGACGCGACTGGGAACCGATTATCGACTTTAAATTCGCTACGATTAAATCTCTTTCTTCTCTTAAGTTAATTACTGCGTTGCGTATCTCGTTCGCATTCTCTCTTGCTTTCTCAAGTATCTGAGAAGCCTTTATCTCTGCTTCCTTAAGCATCAGGTTTGCCTGCTTTTTTGTCGACTCAATCGACTTGGTAGAAGATTCCTGTGCTTTCAGCAAAGTATCCTGCAGGTTCTTTTCGATCTTTCTGAACTCGGAAACTTTCGTCTTTGCTTCTTCGAGCTCGGATTTCAGAGTTTCATTTTCTTTCTGAAGCAAATCGAATTCGTCAGCCAGCTTGTCCAGGAAAGCCTGCACTTCATCTTTGTCGTAGCCTCTTACCGACTTGCTGAATTCCTGTCTCTTAATATTTAAAGGAGAAAACTTCATAGATTTTCCCTCCAGTCTTTTGAATAATCTCTTTCGCCGAAAACTGCCGAGCCTATCCTCAACATTGTAGCACCTTCTTCAATTGCAATTTCAAAGTCCGACGTCATCCCCATCGAAAGCTCTTTTACATTTGGAAGCCCGTCGCTGTTCAACCTGTTCTTCAACTTCCTAAGCCGGCTAAAGCTTTTTCTTATCAGACTGGTATCGTCAGTCAGCGGACCGATCGTCATTAACCCGACCAAATCGAGGCTGGGAAAATTGCTGCAATATCCCGCCAGGTCCTTAATCTCGCTATAGTCCGTTAAACCGGACTTGGTTTCTTCTTCCGACGTATTTATCTGTAAAAGAATCTTCTGCATCTTGTTGACTGCCGCTGCGCGTTTATTTATTTCGGTTGCAAGCATTAGCGAATCTACCGAATGAATATAATCTGCGCAGTTAACGGCAAACCGGACTTTGTTCCTTTGAAGACTTCCGATGAAATGCCAGGAAATTTTATTGCCTAAACGGGAAAATTTTATGTCAAGCTCCTGTGCTCTGTTTTCACCAAAGTCCCGCAGCCCTAAATTGTAAGCCTCATTTATCTCATCGGTGCCGAAATTCTTCGAAACAGCGATCAGCTTAATCCCGGCAGAATCGCGCCGGCTTTCATTACATTTCTTATTGATCCGCTCTTTAACTTTACGGATATTTTCAGCTATCATATCAAAATTAAGATTGTGAATTTATAGGTTTTAAAATCAATAATCAACGAGATTTAACTAATATCTTTACTACTTTTTTTACACTTGACCTTTAATTATAAACATTTTGTTTGTAAAATTCACTAATTTTGAGGTGTTAATTATTTATTCATTAACCGGGGTTAATTTATGGAAAACCAATTACTAAAAAATATAAAAGAAAAGGCTTCAAAATCCAGGAAAACGATTGTGCTTCCGGAATCTCATGACGAAAGAGTTCTGCAAGCCGCCGAAATTCTTACAAAAAATAAGATAGTTTCAGTCATCACTTTGGGTGATGAAAATAAAATTTCTTCGGATGCTTCCAGGCTGGGAGTAGATTTATCCGGTGTTAGAATTATCAATCCGGCTAAATCGGAAAAGCTGTCCGATTTTACAAATATCTTTTTCAATTTAAGAAAGAAAAAAGGAATCTCTATAGACGAAGCAAGAGAGACCGTTTCGAAGGATTTATTTTTCGGCGATATGATGGTCAGAGAAGGAATGGCAGACGGAAGCGTAGCAGGCTCAACTGCATCTACAGCAGATGTTCTTCGCGCGGGCATTCAATGCGTCGGCATGCCGGAAGGAATTTCAACTGTTTCAAGCTTCTTCCTTATGGTATTTCCCGACAAAGCTTATACTTTCTCGGACTGCGGTGTTGTTCCTAATCCCAATGCCGGGCAGCTTGCAGACATAGCAATATCCGCCGCTGAAAACCATTCAAAGCTTACAGGCGAGAAGGCATATATTGCAATGCTTTCTTTTTCTACTAAAGGAAGCGCGGAACATGAAATGGTGGATAAGGTATTAGAGGCTCTGAAGATTGCAAAATCAAAGAGACCAGACCTTACTATCGACGGCGAGCTTCAGTTCGATGCCGCTATCGTTGATTCAGTCGGGAAAAGAAAGGCGCCCGGCAGCGAAGTAGCCGGCAGAGCCAACGTACTTGTCTTCCCGGACCTGAATGCCGGAAACATCGGTTACAAGATTGCACAGCGCCTTGGCAAATGCGAAGCGATCGGTCCTTTAGTGCAGGGATTAAAGAAGCCTTGCTTCGATTTAAGCCGCGGATGCAACGCTGATGATATTGTCAACGCCGCTGCAATAGCCGCTCTTATGAGCTAAGTAAATTATTGTTCATTTCAAAAAATATTCTGAATTCAATATGGATTTGTTCTGCATTCAGTTCCAATAATAGAATGCAGAACAAATGAATTCAGAATGCATATAACTCCACGTCCAAGTTGTCCGAAAATACCTTTATTTGATATTGAGTTAAGTCTTGTCTGCCGTCACCAATAAAGCTACAGATTTTTAGTAAAATTTTTTATAATTAACGTAGGTTGATTTTACATCATTGCGGATATTCTAAAATAACTAAGCTTTCTCTTTTTTTAGAGAGATATAATGTGCTTTTGCTTAAATATATTTTTTACTTAACAAGCTTTAAACTCAGCATAATAAAAGTAAAAAAAATTTTCTTTGTGAAGCTCTAATACTTTTACAGAAATGTTTATCGAAAATACTTCTCCATCACGAAACGACGAACAGTATAAAATACTATTCGAATCGAACCCGTTCCCGATGTGGATATATGAGATGGATACGTTAAAATTTTTAGAAGTCAATGATGCAGCAATTAAAACATACGGCTACACCAAAGAAGAATATCTAGACCTGACTCTAAAGGATATTAGACCGGAAGAAGAAGTAAAGCTTCTTCTTGATAATGTAAAAAGGGAAAAGTCTTCATACCAATGGTCGGAAGGATGGCGCCATAAAAAGAAAGACGGGAGTATTATAGAGGTTGAAATTATTTCACACGAAATATTGTACAACGGCGTTAATGCAAGATTTGTTATTGCAATAGACGTAACGGAAAAGAAGAGGGCTCATGAGAACTTCAGGCTTGTTATTGAAGCTTCGCCTAATGCAATGGTTTTGACTAACAAAAGAGGAATTATAACTCTTATAAATAAACAAACAGAAATATTATTTGGATACATTAGAGATGAACTTATCGGCAAGCCGCTTGATCTTCTAATTCCTCCCAGGTTTAAAAATACTCATAGAAAGGATGAGCTAAATTATTTTAAGAACCCGGGTCCAAGAGAAATAACTCACAGGAAAGAATTATACGGTCTGCATAAAAGCGGGAAAGAAATCCCACTTGAGATCGGTCTTAGCCCGCTGGTACTGGATGATGGTCTGTCGGTTATAGCCAGTGTAATCGACATAACGGAAAGAAAACAAACACAGGAAAAATTAATTCAAGCCGAAAACCGCTACCGCTCTACATTAGAACACATGGCGGAAGGATTCCAGATTATCGGGAACGACTTCAAGTATCTTTACATAAACAAGGCTGCGGCTGAACATGGAAGGAAAGCTAAAGTAGAATTACTTGGCAATACCATGAGCGAAGTTTATCCGGGAATTGAAAACACTGAAATGTTTTCGAAGCTTACCGAATGTTTGAAGAAAAAAATCCAAATAACTATGGAGAACGAATTTACGTATCCGGATGGAGGAAAAAGCTGGTTCATTCTGAATATGGAACCGGTGCCTGAAGGCGTTCTAATTTTATCCAGAGACATTACTCATGAAAAAGAATCCGACGAAGAGCTGAGCCTTTACCGGAATAATCTTGAAAAGCTGGTGGTAGAACGTACTCTTCAGCTTGAAATGAAAACTGACGAGCTTAATACCTCACTGGAACAGCAGCTAAAAGGCGAAGAGAACCTCAGGCTGATATTCGAATGTATAAATGACTATGGGATTATCCCTATGGATATAAACGGCTTTATAAAGGACTGGAACACAGGCTCCGAGAAGCTTACGGGATTTAAACAGGATGAAGTAGTGGGAAAGCATTTCTCAATATTGTTTCCTTCTGAGGACCAGCTAAAGCTGCTGCCAAAGAAAGAATTGGACGTAGCTCTAAACCAGGGGAAAGTTGAAGCAGAGGGATGGAGGGTAAAGAAAGATGGGACCCGTTTCTGGACACTTAGTACGATTAATGTCTTAAAGGATAAGAACGGCAGTATAACCGGCTTTATTAAGATAATAAAAGATACGACCGAAAAAATGAAAGCCTCGGAAGAATTGAGAGAGCATTCTCTCAAGCTTGAAGAGCTGAACAAAGAGCTTGAATCATTCAGCTACAGCGTCTCTCATGACCTCCGGGCTCCTTTAAGACATATAGCCGGTTTTATCCAATTGCTGGAGAAAAACATCGGCTCAAGCCTGGAAACAAAGGATAAAAAGTATTTCAACTATATAACCGGCTCGGTTAAGAGGATGGGAATGTTGATAGATGATCTGCTTTCATTCTCAAGAATGAGCCGTACTGAGCTCATAAGGTCTAATGTCAATCTTAATCAATTAGTCAAAGAATGCATTGATGATTTATCAGATGATTTAAAAGAAAGGAATGTGAAATGGAATCTGGAAAGCCTTCCGGTGGTATGTGGCGACAAAGCCTTGCTTAAGCAGGTATTATTGAATCTGATCTCCAATGCAGTAAAATATACAAGCAAAAAGGAAGAAGCGATAATTGAGATCGGAGCCATATCAAAGGCTCGCGAGTATGAGTTTTACGTAAAGGATAACGGAGCAGGTTTCGAGATGAAATATGTCGATAAGCTTTTCGGCGTCTTTCAGCGGCTTCACAGCGACAGCCAGTTTGAAGGCACCGGCATAGGGCTGGCAATAGTGAAAAAAATTATCAGCCGCCACGGGGGCAAGGTGTGGGCTGAAGGAGAAGTAGACAGCGGTGCTGCATTTTACTTTACACTGAATAGAATTGAGGAAAATTATGAATGAGTTGAAGCGTATACTTTATGCCGAAGATGACGAAAGGGATATAGAGTTAACTCTTTCGGCATTGAATGAGTTTAATCTTGCTAACGAGGTTGTTGTTGCCAACGACGGAGAAGAAGCTCTTGATTATTTGTTCTACCGCGGAAAGTTTGCAGAAAGAACAAACGGTTACCCGGCTTTGATATTGCTTGACATTAAGATGCCGAAAGTAACCGGTTTGGAAGTATTAAAACAAATTAAGACCGACGACAAACTTAAAACAATACCAACGGTAATCCTGACTTCTTCCCGTGAAGAAAAAGACCTGGTGGAAAGCTACAAGCTTGGAGTTAATGCGTACGTTGTAAAACCGGTAGACTTTGAAGAGTTCCTGCGTGCCGTTAAGGAACTTGGACTATTCTGGGCGGTAATAAACGAGCCGCCGCCCGTTAGCATTAATAAAAAATAAAAACAATTACAGAGTATTATTATTTAGATAGATTTTTTACTGATTGACCCGGGGGTTAAATGAACAAAATCATAAATATTCTTCATCTTGAAGATGATGAAGAGGATGCAATATTAATTCATGAAACAATTAATACTGAACTAACATTCTGCAAGATCAAAAGGGTGGAAAATAAATCCGACTTTACGCAATCGCTAAAGGACGAAACCTTCGATTTAATTATTTCGGATTTTGCGCTCCCTTCGTTCAACGGTCTGGAAGCATTGAAGCTTGCAAAGGATTTGGCTCCGGATGTCCCTTACATTTACGTCTCCGGTCATATAGGTGAAGAGCGTGCAATAGAAGCATTGAAAATGGGAGCCACTGATTATGTTCTAAAGGACAAGCCTGCCAAACTCGTCCCCGCAATAAATAGAGCCTTACGTGAAATTGAAGAAATAGAAAAACGGCGTCAGGCTGAATCGGCACTTCATGAGTCTCTAAGGTTTTCCAAATCAACTCTGAATTCAATAAGGACTCATCTTGCAGTTATGGAAGAAAACGGCGAAGTAATTTTCATCAATAAGACGTGGAAAGAAAAAGCTGTAAAGAACTCACCTGTTCCTCAAGGGGTTATAGAAGGTGAGAACTATCTTGCAAGATGCAGCGAAACTCCCGAAGGCAGAAAGTTTGCAGCAGGTATTCTATCCGTTATAAAGGGAAATGAAAAAGTATATCTTCAAGAATATTCATGTACCTCAGGTAAAGGACTGCAATGGTTTCTGAGCACGATAAATAAGTTTGGAGATGAAGGTCCGGTTAGACTCGTTATTAATCATGAGGATATCACCGGACGTAAAGATGTGGAAGAAAGAATAAGGAAAAACAACTTACAGCTCGAAACGGTTATTTCGGTTGAGCAAAATATTCTTTCTTCAAACTTCGATATTGAGAATATAATGGAAATTATATTAAAGAATGCTCAAAATATAACTCAAGCAGACGGCGCAACTATCGGTACGATAGAAGGCGAAAACATAAACTTTAAGGTATCATCAGGTATTTATAAAGATTTCAATAATCTTAGTCTTAACATCAACAGCAGCCTTTCTGGTCAATGTTACAAAACCGGTAAGTTTATTATTTGCCAGAACACGGATAAAGAAGGGCAGGTAGACCATACAGTTGCCGGAATGATGAATATCCGTTCTTTACTGATATTTCCTTTATACTATAACAATAAAATTACCAACATTATAAATATTTGTTATAGGCGTCCCGGCTCAATTAAGGAAGAATATGTGAGCTTAATGAAGCTGCTCTTAGTCTTCCTGGCTTCGGTGATGAGTCTTGCCGAAAAGTTCGAGACAAACAAAAAGCTTACAGAAGAAAAGACAAAGGCACTTGAACAGCTAAAGGAAAGCGAAGCTTTGTATAGGAACTTATTTGAATCGGCTCCAATCGGAATTGCAAGAGTTTCTCCGGACGGAATGTATTTAGAGACAAATTCGGCGCTGGAGAGATTAATCGGCTATTCGGAAAAAGAGCTGGTAAATATGAGCATTTATGATATTACCCCGGAAGAAGATAAAGAATTTACAAGACAGAAATTCCAGCAGACAAAATCTCCGAACAGTCAAATAATAAATTTCGAAAAAAAATATATTACCAAATCAGGCGGAAAAATCTGGATTAATTTGACGGCTACAACAGTCAAAAACGTGCAAGGCGAAATTCTTTATCACCTAACCCTAATCGAAAACATAAGCGACAAAAAAGCTGCAGAGCTTGCACTAAAAGAAAGCGAAGAGAAATACAGGATGCTCTTTGAGAAAAATTTAGCGGGCGTTTACCTTTCCACCATAGAAGGAAAAATAATTTCCTGCAATCAATCATTTGCAAATATTTTCGGGTATGAAACACCTGAAGAAATTCTCAGCGTTGACGCTAAAAATCTTTATACCCAAAATTCCGAAAGGGACCAGTATGTTGAAATTTTAGTTAAGGATAAAGCTTTAAGAAATTTCGAATTCATAGGAAAGAAAAAGAACGGTGATACCTTGTGGCTGCTTGAAAATGTCGACCTGGAGAATGATTTTAACGGAAATCCCGCTTTTATATTCGGGACATTGCTGGATATTACAGAAAGGAAAAAAGCCGAACAGGAAATACTGCTGGCAAAAGAAAGAGCCGAAGAGATGAGCAGGCTGAAGACGAGCTTTCTTGCAAACATGAGTCATGAACTCCGCACTCCGCTGATCGGCATCCTCGGCTTTTCACAAATATTAAACGACGAACTGAAAAATAAAGAACAAAAGGAAATGACCGAGACAATTCTTGTAAGCGGCAACAGGCTCCTCGAAACCTTCAACCTCATCCTCGATCTATCCAGAATTGAAGCGGATAAGCTGGAGCTTGTAGCCGAGCAGTTCGACGCCATCGGGTGCGTGCGAGATATCCTTAGACTAATGAAG
>JBJKRP010000149.1:0-17583 GCA_046704565.1 Ignavibacteriaceae bacterium
TTTTATGTGAAGATTCATGAAGCTTAAGCGAAGGGAGTTTAAATTCTTTATTGTAGATTGCAGCCAAATCTCTTGCAACGCCGATATGCGAAAGTGCATCCGGTCTGTTTGGAGTTATTGCAATCTCAATTAAGGTATCATTCAAAGAAAGCTCATCAGCGATTGACTTGCCAACATTCGCTTGATCATCAAGGATCATTATCCCTGAGTGGTCATCACTCAAATCAAGCTCGTCTTCGGCACAAATCATTCCGTAAGATTCAACTCCGCGAATCTTAGCTTTTGTAATCTTAAAATTTCCTTTGGGAATTAGCGTACCGATTGGTGCAAATACAATTTTTTGTCCCGCTTCAACATTTGGCGCGCCGCAGATTACCTGCAAGTCTTCAGTACCTGTATTTACAGTGCAGAGAGAAAGTTTATCGGCATTCGGGTGTTTCTTCTTTTCTTTTACGTAAGCAACAATAAAGTCCGTGTAAATCGCGGTCTCGTCAACAACATCTTCAACCTCAAGACCGGACATAGTCAGTCTTTCAACTATATCTTTCGTTGGGATGCCTTTTAAATCAATATAATCTTTTAACCAGTTTAAGGATACTTTCAAACTATCAACTCATTAATCTAAAAATCAGAACTGTTTTAAGAACCTGAAATCATTCTCAAAGAAAATACGGATATCGTCGATACCATACTTCAATAAAGCGGTTCTCTCGATTCCCATTCCGAATGCATAGCCGGTGTATTTTTCATGATCGACATTTACGTTGTCGAAAACATTCGGGTCAACCATACCGCACCCGAGAACCTCAAGCCAGCCGGAGTGTTTGCAGACTCTGCATCCTTTGCCGTGACATAGGAAGCATGTAATATCCATCTCGGCGCTCGGTTCTGTAAATGGGAAAAAGCTTGGACGAAACCGGTATTTCAATCCTTCGCCGTAAAACTGCTGCGCAAAAGAAACCAACGTTCCTTTAAGCTCCGCAAAGGTAACATCGGTGTCAACGTACAATCCTTCAACCTGATGGAATACGCAATAGCTTCTCGAACTGATAGCTTCGTTTCGATAACAGAGCCCTGGCATAATAACTCTGATTGGCGGTTTGTACTTTTCCATCACTCGTATTTGTACCGGCGAAGTGTGCGTTCTTAAAAGAAAATCTTCCGTGATAAAAAACGTATCCTGCATGTCTCTTGCCGGATGGTTCGGCGGAAAGTTTAACGCGCCAAAATTGTTGTAGTCGGATTCAAGTTCCGGTCCGCCGACGACAGAGAATCCAAGTCCTTTAAAAATTGTTTTAATCTCATCAAGGGTTTGAGTGATTAAATGCTTGCTGCCGATTATCCTTCTTGTGCCGGGCAGGCTTAAATCAATTTTATCTTCTTCTTTTACCCTGGAATTTTCGAATTGATTTTTCAGCGACTCGAATTTTGCAGTTAAATCATTTCGAAGTGTGTTGAGAGATTTTCCCAGTAACGGCTTTCCTTCCTTTGATGCATTCTTTAATTCATCAAAAAGCTGCGAGACTAAACCGTTCCGGCTGAAGTATTTTATCCGCAGTTCTTCAAGCTGCTTTAGGTCTTTTATAGAAGCAATATCCTGGTTGAACTCTGAACTGATGGATGAGATTTTTTCTTCAAGCATAAGATTTTTAAAATAATACCCTCCTGGGAAAGATCTTTTTTATTCCAAGAGGGTGAAAAAATTAGTTAGCTGAAAACTTAACTATTTCTGTAAATGCTGCAGGGTTTTCAACGGCGAGGTTGGCAAGAATCTTCCTGTTTATATCAACGCCTTTTTTGTTGAGCGCACTAATTAACCGTGAATATGTTGTTCCGTTAATTCTGGCGGCGGCATTTATTCTAACAATCCAGAGTTGTCTGAAAGTTCTTTTCTTAAGCCTTCTGTCCCTGTAAGCATGAACCAAGCCTTTTTCAACATGGTTCTTGGCAACAGTCCAAACTTTGCTTCTGGCACCCCAGTAGCCTTTGGCTTGTTCTAAAACTCTCTTACGTTTTCTGTGCGAAGCGACTTTATTTTTTGAGCGCGGCATTTTTTACCTTTCGTTACATTATTTCTGAAGCATAATTCTTACACGTCTTACCTCGGCTTCGGATACCAACGTGAGACGTCTCAGTTTGCGTTTTCTCTTTGTACTTTTGGAAGTAAGTATGTGGCTTTTGTAAGCGCTTACTCTCTTAAACTTCCCGGATGCGGTCTTTCTAAATCTCTTTCCCGCTCCGCTGTTGCTTTTCATTTTTGGCATTTTATCTTCCTATTTATTTCTTACTTTTCGTCTTTGATGGAATAAGAATTACCGTCATGTTTTTCCCTTCCAAACGGATAGGGACTTCAACTTTGGCTACGTCCTGAACTTTCTCGACAAATCTGTTTAACAGTTCTTCGCCTTGTTCGGTATACGCTAATTCTCTTCCTTTAAACATAACTACAACTTTTACTTTGTTTCCTTCCTCAAGGAAATTTAAAGCGTGCTTTGCTTTAAACTCAAAGTCATGAACGTCCGTATTCGGATGCAGACGGATTTCTTTCAACAAGGTTACTTGCTGGTTCTTCCGCTGAATCTTTTCCCTTTTCTGCTGTTCATATTTGTACTTTCCAAAATCAAGTACCTTGCACACCGGCGGCTTTGCCTGCGGAGCTATTTCAATTAAATCCATTCCGCGCTCACCCGCAATTCTTAATGCATCTCTTACTGTATATATTCCTAACTGGGTACCATCGACATCTATTAGTCTAACCTTCGACGCCTTGATTTCTTCATTTACACGAACTTCTTCTTTTTGAGCGATTAGCAACCTCTCTAATTTGTTGACGTAATTTTGTTTTTAATTTCGGTCTCAATATTATCAATAAATTCAGACAAAGCCAAAGAACCTAAGTCACCTTTTTTATGCTGTCTTACCGAAACAATCTGCGCAGTCAGTTCCTTCTCGCCTACTATCAGCATGTAAGGTACCTTGTGGTTTTCCCAATCTCTGATTTTATATCCGATTTTCTCATTCCTCTCATCAAACTCTGCACGGATGTTTCTTTTCCTTAAAGATTCGTAAACAGATTTTCCGTAGTCGACGTAATTTTGCGAAATAGGAATTACCGCAGCCTGAACCGGCGCCAGCCACAGCGGAAATTCTCCGGCATAATGCTCCATCAAAACTCCGATAAATCTTTCAAGCGAGCCGAACGGAGCGCGATGAATTACAACCGGTCTGTGCTTTTGTCCGTCGCTGCCGGTATACTCAAGATTGAATCTCTCCGGCATTACATAATCAATTTGAACCGTACCGAGCTGCCATTTTCTGCCAAGCGCATCCTTAACCATGAAGTCGATTTTAGGTCCGTAGAATGCGGCTTCGCCTTCAGCAACGTAATAAGTTAGATTCATCTTGTCGGCGGCTTCTTTAATTTCCTGCTGGGCTTTTTCCCAAAGAGCAACATCACCGCCGTACTTATCAACGTTGTCATCGCGGAAAGAAAGCTGAGTTGTAAATTCTTTAAATCCCATCTGGCTGAAGACAACCTGGATAAGCTCAATTACGTTGCAGACTTCATCCTTTAACTGGTCTTGTCTTACAAACATATGTGAATCATCCACAGCAAAAGAACGAACGCGAGTCAGTCCGTTCAATTCGCCGGATTGCTCGTAGCGGTAAACAGTTCCGAACTCCGCATAACGAATAGGAAGGTCTCTGTAGCTTCTCGGCTTCGAAAGATAAATCTGAAAATGATGCGGACAGTTCATCGGCTTAAGAAGATATTCTTCTTTGCCGTCATCCAATTTTATTGGAGGAAACTGGCTGTCTTTGTAATAAGGATAATGTCCGCTGGTTTTGTAAAGATTTATATTTCCAATATGCGGAGTAATTACCGGCTCATAGCCGCGCTTGCGTTGTTCTTCTCTAAGATAATTTTCCAGAGTTTCTCTAAGAACAGTTCCTCTCGGAAGCCATACCGGGAGTCCGCTGCCGATATTCTGAGAGATGAAAAAAAGTTCGAGGTCTCTTCCTAATTTTCTGTGGTCGCGTTTTTTTGCTTCTTCCAATCTTTGAAGATATTCATCGAGCATTTTCTTTTTAGGAAAAGATACGCCGTAAATTCTTTGAAGCTGTTTATTATGCTCGTCGCCTCTCCAGTAAGAACCGGAAATACTAAGAAGCTTAACGTACTTTATCTTCCCGGTTGATGGAAGATGCGGACCGCGGCAAAGGTCTGTAAAATTTCCTTCTTTATAGATACTGATGTCTTCGGAATTCTCATCAATCTCTGAAAGGATTTCAACCTTATAATTGTCGCCCTTCTTTTCAAAAAATTTTATCGCTTCGGATTTTGAAAGGTCCTGGCGAACAAAAGAATTATTTTCTTTAGTCAACTCTGTCATCTTACCTTCGATTTTTTTCAAATCATCTTCAGTAAGATTTGAGTTAATATCAATGTCATAATAAAACCCGGTTTCAATCGCCGGACCGACTCCAAATTTTGCTTCCGGATAAATTTCCTGTATTGCGTGCGCCATCAAATGCGAAGTTGAATGCCAGTAAACTTCCTTTCCCCTCTCATCATCGAAGGTAATAAATTTTACAACAGCATTTGAATTCAGCGGGGCGTGCAAGTCTTTAATAATGCCGTTCACTTCAACGGCAAGAGTTTCCTCAGCTAACCGCGGAGAGATTGACTCCGCAACCTTGTACGCCGAAGTTCCCTGCTCGAACTCCCTGCTGCTTCCATCCGGAAATGTTATTTTTATTTTGTCCATAAATTTTATATAAAAAAATCGGACTCCAATCCGATTATCGCCAAAAACTAACCGAATGACTTAATTTTTAATTACATTCTAATCCATTCAGTGATATCTATAAATTCCTTCTCATCATATTTAGAAGGAGTCTGATACTTTTTTGATGATTTCTTTCATTTCATCCTTTGAAACTAAAGGAATCAGTTTTTCAAATTCTGATAGTTGAATTTGATTTAGTTTTCTTCTACTAACTTTCTCAACTATCTTCTTTTTCATAAACAACTATCTAATCAAAATCTTGCTCTTTCTCTTAATCGTAATTTAAATCCAAGTAAAGGCAAGATTAAGACTGAAAGCTAATCATAATATTTTAGTCGTGGGCTCTAGAGGAGTCGAACCTCTGACCTTCTGTACGTCAAACAGACGCTCTAACCAAACTGAGCTAAGAGCCCCCCATATAATAATCAATTACCAAAACACAAATCTCAAACTCCGTTGGAATTTGTTAATTGGAATTTGAAATTTTTATTGTACCGAGAGCCGGACTCGATCCCGACAAAGTCGGGAGAAAACACCCACAGGATTTTAAGCCCTGTGCGCCTGCCTGCCGGTAGGCAGGTCTACCAATTCCGCCATCCCAGTATGTGAAAGAACAAAATACAAATCTCAAATTCCAAGCTGTAATTTGGTAAATGGAATTTGAAATTTTTATTGTACCGAGAGCCGGACTCGAACCGGCACGGGTGAAAACACCCACAGGATTTTAAGTCCTGTGCGTCTACCAATTCCGCCATCCCGGCAAATAAAAGAACAATCTACAAATCTCAAATTCCAAAATACAAATTTCAGACTCCATTGGAATTTGTCCGAAGTACTCCGTACGGAGGAATTTGAAAATTGGAATCTTAACCTTCGGTTTTTCCCCGAATGTTTTCAAAATTGGCGTGTAAATATAGATAAACAGGTAAATTATTGCAAGAAATCTGTACGTCAACTGAATAATTCTATTTAAATCTTATTGGCTTACATATGTGCTCATATACTATAGAGAAAAACCTCTCGACCTGTGGCAGGCTTTTCAATAGAAAGTTCTATTCAAAACAACTATTTGGTCCCGGCTTCTATTGTAAAGAAAAAATCTATTTTGTTTTGCTAAGTAGCAGCATAGATCTTTTTCACAATTGCAATTATCACAGGCAAACCTGTTTATGTACTCACCTTTGTTTTAACTAAAAAAACCTTTAATTTTACCATCCGATTTAAGGTACCTTTGCATATTAACCGGTTCTATCCGGCGGTTTTAAAGGGCTTGCAGCTTTTAATTCTTCTGCTTATTCCCGTTATCCCGGAATGCAAGGTTTTATTTAATAAGCGAGAATGGCGGAATTTGGTAGACGCGCTAGACTTAGGATCTAGTACCTAACCGGTGTCGGGGTTCGAGTCCCCGTTCTCGCACTTAACATTAAAATAGAGGTTGGTTTGGAATACAAAATAAATGATCTGTCCGTTTCCGAAAAAGAAATTGAGGTTACTTATTCCTATGACGAAATAAAGGCTCACTTTGAGAGCGAGGTAAAGAAACAGACAAAAAATATTCAACTGCCGGGCTTCCGCAAAGGAAAGGCACCGGTTCACCTGTTAAAGAAAATGTACGGGGAATCGCTGGAACATGAAGCTTCCGAAACGATAGCCGCCGATCAATTCCGTGAAATTTCTAAAGAGAAGCACCTTCATCCCATAGGCTCGCCGGTAATTTTAGACATTAAGTTTAAGCCGGGAGAGGAATTTTATTTTAAAGTGAAATATGAGGTAGTACCTCAACTTGAAGTAAAGGATTATACCGGTTTGGAAGTTGAAGTTCCACTTATGGTTGTAAAGGATGAAGAGGTAGAGTCGGAAATAAAATATATCCTGAAAGCGAACAGTACCTCGGAGCCCGCTGAAGAGGTAGGCGATGATAATAATTTTCTTCTAGACGTTGAGCTGACAAGGGTTGATGAGAACGGAAAGCCTTTTGAAGGCACTAAAAGCCAATCTTTTCAGTTTGATCTCTCAAACGATGGAGTTGATAAATCTATAATAGAGAGCTCAAAAAAGAAAAAGGTTGGAGAGACATTTACTTACTCCCATACTTTTGAAAGAAACGATAAAGATGAGCAGGGACAAGAAAAGAAAGTAAGCGAAACTTTTTACTATTCTGCCTTGATTAAAGCGATAAAGAAAATATCTTTTCCTGAATTAAATGAAGAATTAATAAAAAAGGTTACTAAAGACAAAGTTTCATCCGAAGAAGAGTTTAGGGAAAATATTAAGAAAGATATCCAAGCTATCTATGATCAGAGGACAAGCGAGATGATTGATAACAAGCTCATCGGTGCTATCGTAAAGAATAATGACTTCAACCCGCCTGTCGCCTTTACAAGTTTATTTCTTGAAGAGATGGTTAAGTCCGAGGAAGAAAATGCAAAGAAACAGGGATATAAAAAGTTTGACAGGAATGAAGCAGCAAGACAATTAAACACTTTTGCAGAATACGAAGCTAAATGGCATTTTATAAAAGAGGCTATTATTAAGAAAGAAAAGCTTGAGGTAAGCGACGAAGAACTGAATGAGCTTGCTAAGAAGGATGCGGAAGAAACCGGTATTTCGGTTGACAAGCTGCTGAACTATTATAAATCGTCAAATGCAGGTGCCAAGTTGCTTGATAAGAAGATGTTTGATTTTCTAAGAGAAAAGAATACAATTACTAAAGTTGAATCGGATAAATATTCACAAAAAGAACCGGAGGAAATAAAATGAATAACTACACGGAAATTTACAACCAGTTGGTTCCTTACGTAATAGAACAGACCGGTCGTGGCGAAAGAGGCATGGACATTTACTCCCGTTTGCTGCGGGAGCGGATTATTTTTATCGGAACTCCTATTGATGATCACATTGCAAGCCTAACGATTGCTCAATTGATTTTTCTTGAAGCCGAAGATTCCGAAAAGGATATCAATCTCTATATCAATTCGCCCGGCGGAAGCGTATCTGCAGGTCTCGCTATATATGATACAATGAAATACATTAAGCCCGATGTTTCAACCATCTGCGTTGGAATGGCTGCAAGTATGGCTGCAATTCTTTTGGCGGGCGGCTGCGCAGGCAAGCGTACCTCGCTTCCCAACTCAAGGATTATGATACATCAACCGTGGGTTGGGGGCTTGCAGGGACAAACAACCGATATTGAAATCCATGCTAAAGAAATGATAAAGACGAGGGATATTCTTTACAAGATACTTGCCGATCATACAGGCAAGAGTCTTGATCAAATTTATAAAGACTGCGACAGGGATTATTTCCTTTCTGCCGACGAGGCTAAAGAATATAATCTTATCGACAATATACTTGAAAAGAGAATCCCGGTACCCAAGAAATAAAATTTTGCAGTGTAGCTGACCAAAGGTAATTCTTTTTGCCGGCGCCGCCGTAAGGGTGAATTGCTCTTTTTGGTCAGCCTCGCTTTATTTTTAAAAATGTTTTACAATAATTTTACCTGGCGATCATTCAATTCCTTAAAGATTATTCCTATCTGCTTTCTATTTATTCTTAATTGCCGTTTTTTGTTCAGCCAGTCTCAATACGAAAACAAACGTCTCGATCAATATCTTAACGCCTATCTCGCTAGCAAGAATGTTGCTTCTATTTCGGCAGGAGTTCTCCATAAAGGAAAGATAATCTGGCTTGATGCGAAAGGTTATGCCGACCTTAGTCACAAAGTTCCTGCAACCCCCAAAACGGTTTATAGGATCGCTTCAATCTCAAAAGTAATTACCGCTGTTGCAGTAATGCAGCTTTGGGAAAGAGATAGGATAAACCTCGATGAGAATGCGTTAAAATATATTACTTATTTCCCAAGGAAAAAATGGAAATTCACTGTTAGACAAATTCTTCAGCATACAGCGGGGCTGCGTAGCTATTATCCCGGCGAATTTAACAGCACAATTTTCTATCCATCTACTAAAGACGCAGTTTCCTTAATTGGTAAGAGTCCTCTGTTATACAAGCCCGGGACAAGGTTTCTTTACACGACTCTCGGCTATAATCTTCTTGCTGCGGTAATAGAAAACGTAAGCGGGTTGAGCTTTACCGAATACATCAGAAAAAATATATTTGAACCAGCCGGGATGCATTCCACTCTTGCCGAATTCCAGAAAGAGATTATTCCTAACAAAGCGAGAGGCTACAATAAAAATAAGTTCAGGCAAATTGAAAACGCACCTTTGGCAGATTTAAGCATAAAGCTTGCCGGCGGCGGACTTATTTCGACATCCGGAGACATCCTTAAATTCTCCGATGCGCTTCTGAAGGGAAAACTTATCAGACATTCGACTCTCGATTCTATGATGGTACAGACCAGACTTTCAGACGGTAGAATAATGGAAAGCGGTCTCGGTTTTGAAATTAAAAAAGATTCGTTCGGCGATAAATTTATCGGTCATTACGGTTTTGGTACCGGCTTTGTCTCGCTCCTTGCTATCTATCCGGAAGATTCAACCGCCGTAGTAACTCTAATAAATACCGACGATAGAAATCTTGGTAGTCCGGCTCTGGATTTAGCTTCAATAATACTCGATAAGGGGAATCCCTTCCCGCAGAAGCCGTTGTCCGATGAAATGATGACCTTGACTCTGAATGCCGGTCTGGATTCAGCAATTGCCGCGTGCCAGTTGATTAGGACTGATAGTTCAAATAAGTTCGACAACTCTTTACGAGAATACCAGCTTTTTGGATACGACCTTCTTAGCTTAAAAAAAAATTACGATGCAATAAAATGGTTTGATTTTTTTTGCAGGGAATTCCCGGATAATATTTCCGCTTACTTAGGACTTGGAGACTCTTATTATCATGACGGGAACAAGGGGAAGGCTACTCAAGCATATCTAAAGGCGCTGGCAATCAATCCTGTAAATGCTTATGCAAAAAAAATGATTAAGAAGATTGAATCTGAATAAGTATTCTTGATATAGATTACTCAATCATTCTGTTTGATAAGTAACACAACACTTGCAATGAATATTTAATCTACTTCGCTTATATTCGAAAGCAACGAATAGGAAAAAATTAAATTAATTACTGCTTTAATTTCTTCCTTGAATTACTAGTTTGTTGTTACAATTTTGAGAATAAAAAAAGATTTGAGAAAAGCAAATGCTTGGAATTAGATTCACGGATTATGTTCCGCTTCCGAAAATAAGCGGGGGTTTTAATAATCTTCTGAAAGTATTCATGCAGTTACTTACAATTACGTCCGGTGATATCTCCGAGGCTCTTAACTGGATGAACCAGATGGATAAGAAATACGGGTTAACTAATAATGAATACGGAATGGGAGATTTTATTCAGGAGCTGAAGGATAAGAACTATATCGAAGAAAGCAATAGTGAAGTAAATTATATATTAACCGCCAAGAGCGAACAGACGATCAGGCGCCAGTCTCTTGAAGAACTCTTCGGAAAGTTAAAAAAGTCTACCCGTGGAAATCATGTTACGCCGCATACGGGTTTTGGAGACGAATCGACATCCGATCGAAGAGAATATTATTTCGGGGACTCACTTGATCAAATAGATGCCACCGATTCTATCCGTAATGCCCAGATAAATCACGGTATTGATGAATTCAAACTTACCGAAGATGATCTTGAAGTTGAAGAACGGGACTTCAAAGCTCTTACTTCAACTGTTTTGATGATAGATATTTCTCATTCTATGATCCTATACGGCGAGGATAGAATTACGCCGGCAAAAAAGGTTGCGATGGCTTTGTCCGAATTAATAACTACAAAATATCCGAAGGATACGCTGGATATCATAGTGTTCGGCAACGATGCATGGCCAATTGAAATTAAAGACCTGCCTTACCTCCAGGTAGGTCCTTACCATACAAATACAGTTGCCGGTCTTCAGCTTGCACTGGATATTCTAAGGAGAAGAAAGACAAGCAACAAGCAAATTTTTATGGTTACGGATGGAAAGCCGACATGCCTGAAGGAAGGCGCAAAATATTATAAGAACAGCTTCGGCTTGGACAGAAAAATTGTAAACAAAACTCTTGACCAGGCAGCCAAATGTCGTAAATTGAATATACCCATAACCACTTTTATGATTGCCCGCGATTCTTATCTGCAGCAGTTCGTTAGGGAATTCACAAAGATAAATAACGGTCGCGCTTTCTACAGCAGCCTAAGCGGATTAGGCGATTATATTTTTGAAGACTACATCCGCAACAGAAGGAAAAGGGTCAGATAACTTAATTTCAAAATTTTGTAAGGAGAATTATACTAAGATGAAATTAACCTCAATTACAACACTCGGCGAACTGAAAAGAAGCGGATATAAATCTCTTTCAATAAAAGATGAACTGAGAAAGAACCTTGTGAACTCGCTGAAGAACAGTCATAGTCCATTCGAAGGAATCTTGGGATATGAGGATACAGTTATCCCTGATATACAGACGGCTATCCTTTCCAGGCACAACATAATTTTGCTTGGTCTGCGCGGGCAGGCGAAGACCAAAATTGCAAGGATGCTCATAAATCTTCTCGACGAATATATCCCTTCTGTTGCTGGATCGGAGCTAAACGATGATCCATTCAACCCGCTTTCCAGGACAGCAAAGGACATTATAAACGAAAAAGGTGATGAAACTGCTATAGCATGGATCCATCGCTCAGAGCGCTATACTGAAAAGCTTGCTACGCCGGATGTTTCGGTAGCCGACTTAGTAGGCGACGTAGACCCGATAAAAGCCGCAACACTTAAGCTCCCCTATTCCGACGAGAGAGTAATCCATTTTGGGTTAATTCCCAGATCGCATAGGTCTATATTTGTAATTAACGAACTTCCGGATCTTCAGGCAAGAATTCAGGTGGCGCTGTTCAACATACTTCAGGAAAACGACATCCAAATCCGGGGATTCAAAATAAGACTGCCGCTTGATATCCAGTTTATCTTTACGGCAAACCCGGAAGACTATACAAATAGAGGCTCTATCGTTACTCCCTTAAAGGATAGAATTGGCAGTCAAATCCTTACACATTATCCCAAGACTGTTGGGATTTCCCGTCAAATCACCAGACAGGAATCAAACCTTACAAGGGAGCAATGTGATAGTATCAGACAAAATGAACTGCTTGAGGATTTAATTGAGCAAGTTGCTTTCGAAGCAAGACAAAGCGAATATATCGATGCGAAGAGTGGTGTCTCTGCCAGGCTCACTATTTCGGCTTTTGAGAATCTTATAAGTACAGCCGAGCGCCGTATGATAATTAACAACGAAAAAGAAACCCACCTCCGGATTGCAGACATCTACGGAATAGTACCCTCGATAACCGGTAAGATTGAACTGGTGTATGAAGGCGAACAGGAAGGACCTTCTAAAGTTGCGTACATCCTAATTGGTAAAGCCATTAAGTCCCTCTTCCTGAATTATTTTCCTTCACCGGAAAAATCAAAAAAGAGCAGCGAAGGGAATCCATATCAGATGGTAATCAATTGGTTCGGGAAAGGAAATATTGTCGATATTCTCTCCAGCGTTTCTGAAAAAGAATATGAGGATACTTTAAAATCAATTCCGGGATTGAAAGAGGTGGTAAAAAAATTCCAGCCGAAGACTGACGAGAAAAGTCAATTACTTTTAATGGAATTTGTCCTCCATGGATTGGCGGAGTATTCCATGCTTAGTAAGTTCAAGCTTGAAAACGGAGTTGAATTCAAAGATATGCTTAGTTCTATGTTTACTTTGAGCAATGAAGAAGATGATGATGATCAGGGTATAACCGGGACCGATGATTTCTACAGGTAGCTTATTTTTTGTTAAGCTTCAGTACAATCTGTTTATTCTCCCTTTCCTTGATGTAATCATCGAATGAAGAAGGAGATTTAAATATGTCCATCAACGGAGAATTTCTCTCCGCTGTTGATGAGTTAACGTCGATGCTTTGTTTTGCTGCCGTGGATTTCCTTTCCTGGATAAATTTTCCAAAAGCGCTTTTGGTTTCATCTTTGTTCGAGATGATCTTAGGAAAGACTTCTTTGGCAGATGCGTCGGAGTTCTTTGAACTATCCTGTTTTACTGAATCCTGCTTAGGGTTAGGCTCTTCTTTGGATTTCCTGTGCCCTACTTTTAAAATCTGCCTGTAATCAAAGTCCGTATCCTCGTCTATTTCGTGCTTGATAATTTTAATGCCGTTTATATGTTCTTTGTCCGGCTTAACTTCATATTTAAAATCATCTTTTAAGCTATGAGTCTTTTGGGAAATATTGTCAGGTTTTCTCACAGAGCCGGTCTCCTGCTCTTTCTTTTCTTTTTCATTACCCTGCTCAATGGCTTTTGCTTTTACACCGGCTTTCGGTTTCGTATTCTCCGGTATCTTTTTTACTGCAACAGGCTTTTTCTCAATTAATTCCTTAAAGGACTTGTCGTTAGGCAAGGATTGCTTTTCGTCATTATCAAATAGAAAGATAGCATCTGCAAACACTTTGTCGTTTTGAAACTTTGCCTCGGTGGCAATAAGATCAATCGAATATATTTCTGCAAAATTCGGGAGGTCATCTTTTCGATTCAAGGTTGTTAACCCGACCTGTTGTATCCTGAACCTAAGACCGTAAAAATCAATAGCATCAGGGTAATCTTCAAGCTCTTTAACAGCAAAGACTGGATCGAAATATATAAGCTCGGAAGCTCCGTTAATATTAATGAAATAGCCGTACTTGGATAAATTGATCTTAAAATCTTTTATATTGGTGAGCAGCCTGTAAATTATCAGGTTCTTAGGAGTAAATTCATTGATAAAACGGCATACCTGGTTATAGGTTATTTTCTGCGGTTGTTTCCCGGGGTCATCCTTATAAATTATCTTGAAGTTCTTTTCAAGATCAAAAAGATTCTGCGAATAAATTACTACATCATCTTTTTTTATATCAAGAGTTTCTAACAGCATTTACCAAACTTGATTTTACAACAGGCAAAAAATAAGATAATAAGATTAGTTACGCAAAAATCGGGAAGGCAAAAATTTGAAAATTTCGCTGATGGCTTGAGCCGCCCGCGTATGAAGGTTTTAATTTACAGTTCCGGGTTGTGAAATTATTAACCAGCCCAATAAACAACATCAAGTTCAAAAGGATGAATCATCAATGCATGCTTTGGTACAATCCTTATTGTATAGCCCTGCTGCCCGCTTCTTGAACACTTAACATTTCCGCTGTACCGGTAAAAACCGTTCTTAGATTTCCTTGACTCTGGACTCATAACTACAGTTGCATTATTTTGAGGATTATTATTCTCAAGGGGTCCGAAATAAATCTGTACCTCAACATCCTCCGGCGTTAAGCTGCCAAGGTCAATCTCTGCTTTTACGGGAAGCTCCTCTCCTACAAAAAGCTGCCTCGACGCAGCACCGTTCAGATCAGTATTAACAAGTTTTACCGAATTCCAGTTCTGCAGTATATTACCTTTCCACGCAGTTAGCTCTTTTGCGAGATGCCACTTCCTTTCTTTCAGAAGAGTTCTTTTCTCGAATGATTTGCTGTAGTATTTCTCAAAATATTCCTGAACCATACGATGCGTATTAAAGAACGGTCCGAGCTTCTTCATAGAATTCTTTACGCGGGCAATCCATTTTCTCGGCAGTCTGTCTTCGCCCCGCGAGTAAAACAGTTGAACTATCTGGCTTTCAAGAGTATTGTATAATAAACGCGATTCAACCTCGTCCTGGTAATCGGGATCGGTATATTCTTCTCCATTCCCTATTTTCCATCCTACTTCAGGATCAAAGCCTTCATCCCACCAGCCGTCCAATACGCTGAAGTTCAATCCGCCGTTTGCAATAACCTTCATGCCGGAAGTTCCGCTAGCCTCAAGCGGTCTCCTCGGATTGTTCAGCCAGATGTCGCATCCTTCCACCATATAATGCGCAACATTCATATCATAATTTTCTATGAAGACAATCTTACGTCTAAACCGGCTTTCCTTTGCTATCTGGAAAATTTCCTGAATTAACCGTTTCCCTTCTTCATCCTTTGGATGTGCCTTTCCGGCAATTATAAACTGAACCGGGAATTCTTTGTCATTTACAATATCGGCAAGCCTGTCAATGTCCCGGAAGATAAGAGTTGCTCTTTTGTAAGTCGCAAATCTTCTGGCAAAACCGATAGTCAGCACGCTCGGGTCAAGAACTTCTCTTGCGGCTGCAAGCTCTTCCTGGCTCCCGCCGCGGTTTCTAATTTGCCTGTTTAGTCTTCTCCGTGCAAATGCTACAAGACGTTCCCTCCTTCTCTCGTGCGTCCTCCACAGCTCTTCATCCGGAATCTTATCGATCCTTTCCCATAAGACAGCCGATGCCGGATTTTCAACCCACTTCTCTCCCATGTACTGAAAGAAAAGTTCTTCCATCTCATGTGAAATGTGAGAGCGCATGTGAACCCCGTTTGTTACATATCCTATTGGTATCTCATTGAAGGGAACATTTTTGTACCCGGACACCCACATCTTCTTGGATACGTCGCCGTGAAGCTTACTTACTCCGTTAATATATCCCGCAGTGTTCATTGCAAGATGAGCCATATTAAATACGTTGGACTCATTCGTCTTGTATATATTGCCGAGTGAATAAAATTCCTTATCGGAAATTTGAAGCTCGTTACGGTAATAGCTGCCGAAATATTTTTCGACCAGTTCATTCGAGAAAACATCTATACCTGCCGGTACGGGAGTATGTGTCGTGAAAATATTAGAATAATATCCAATTTCTTTTGCCTCTCTAAAAGTCAATCCTTCATTCTGGATTAAATGTCTTGTCCTTTCCAGAGCCATAAAAGCAGAGTGTCCCTCGTTCATGTGGCAGACCATCGGCTTTATTCCCAACGAATGTGCGGTTCTAATACCCCCTATGCCCAAAATTATTTCCTGCTGTATTCTGGTCTCGACGTTCCCGCCATAACGAGTTTCGGTAATCTTTCTATCGCTGTCATTATTCATTGGGGTATTAGTATCAAGGAGGTACAACGGTATACGTCCTACTTGAATCTTCCAGACCTGGAAGTAAACAGTCCTTCCGGATAAATTTACCGAGTTGATCAACGGTTCATTTTTTTCGCTTCGGACAAGTTTCATTGGTAGATTGTCAAAATCATTTATCTCATAGCGCTCATGCTGCCAGCCTTCCGAATTCAGATACTGCTGGAAATATCCTTCCTTATAAAGCAGCCCTATTCCGACAAGCGGTATACCGAGATCGCTCGAAGCCTTTAGATGATCTCCCGCAAGCACTCCAAGTCCTCCGGAATAAGTCTGTAAACATTCTGTAAGCCCAAACTCGGCAGAGAAATAAATTATATTAATATTATCGGAGTAATTATAAGCCTTTAGGAACCACGTCTTTTCATTTAAATAATTCTGAAGCTTTGAATGCACCCTGTCAAGATGGGCAATAAAGCCGTCATCATGCGAAACTTCATTCAGACGCTCTTGACTGATTTTCCCGAGCATCATGACCGGGTTATGGTTGGAATCTTCCCATAGTTCCATATGCAGCCTGCGGAATAATTCACGTGCGTCCTGGTTCCAGGTCCAATGTAAATTATATGACACTTCCCTCAGTTTCTCAAGATTCTCAGGAAGCGACGGAACGACATGGTATGTACCTAAAAATTTATACATGAATCCCTCGGATTGTTTTTGAAAAACTATGATGCTTCAATATGGTCATTTTAAAAAATCTTAATTGAACTTCAAAATAAGAATAAAATTTATTCAGACCGTTATGATAGAGAAATCAAAGTTCCTGTTAATCAACTTTTTTCAAAATTAAGATTTGTAATATAGTTAGAATTTTTTTTATCAAAAAATAAATTTGTGGCGTTTTTCTTTCAATACTAGACCATAAATTCTGTTTCTGCCTACACTTTATTACTCTTCCAAATTTATAAATTTCCGCGGACAGTGACCTATTCTATTTTTGATTATAAAGTATTAATCTTAAATTTCAACCATTATTAGAATTTATAAACTCAACGGAGATTGACATGGGAAAATTTAATCTTGATAAAATTCAATCTATATTAAAGCAGATGAATCTTGATGCCTGGCTACTTTATGATTTTAGAAAGTCGAACGACATTGCGCAAAATATTTTGGATATACCCAAAGAGAGCCATCTGACAAGAAGGTTTTATTATTTTATTCCGAAAGAAGATATGCCTGTAAAGATTGTGAATGCGATTGAAGCATTTCATCTCGATCATCTTCCGGGAAAACAATTAAAATATTCAAGTCATGCTTCCCTCTCAAACCATCTTGGCACTACTTTGAAGAGCGTAAAGAAAATAGCAATGGAATATTCTCCTCTTAATGCAATTCCTTATGTCTCTAAAGTCGATGCCGGTACAATCGAACAAATTAAATCTTATGGTGTCGAAGTTGTAACCAGCGGAGACCTGATTTCTTTGTTTGATGCAGTATGGAGTGATGAACAATATATTGAAAATATTCCGGTTGCTGATAGATTGACTGAAATAGCGCATGAAGCCTTTAACTTTATAAAAGCTAAAACTCTTTCCGGCGTTACATTAAATGAATTTGACGTACAGAAATATATTGATAATAAAATTTCAGAATGCGGTTGTGAAACCGAGCCGCCTATTATTGTTGGAGTAAACGAGAATAGCGGTAATCCTCACTACGCCCCCGATGAGAAAAATCATAAAGAAATGAAGCGCGGAGATTTTGTTCTAATCGACTTATGGGCAAAACAAAAAAAAGACAACGGTGTTTGGGCGGATATAACAT
>JBJKRP010000150.1:0-9383 GCA_046704565.1 Ignavibacteriaceae bacterium
GTCGGCGAGAATCAATTTTAAATAGAAATAATGGGTTGACAGACCGAAGTCTGTTCTACATTTTAGAAAGATACGCGGGGAACAAGAGAATCTTTTAAGCAATCTTCGCATAACGAAGTCTGTTCGAGTAGTGTTCAATCAGATTTTTTCTAACAACCTGGTTCGATTGGTCTTTAAGATGAGGATCGTTTTCAACAATACTAAACGCTTCTTCCTTTGCTTTTAGTAAAATGTTAAGATCCTCGGCAATGTTTGCATGCCGGAGCTCCGGAAAGCCGCTCTGCTGCGTGCCGAAAATGTTCCCGGGTCCGCGCAGCTTTAAATCCATCTCAGCAATTTTAAATCCGTCGCTGTACTTAACCATCGACTGAAGCCTGACCGACGCTTTATACTTTTCCAACTGTGCAGGCGAAAGATAATCAAAGTCAAACTTGAGCTTATCCTGGCGTGCGGCGAATTCATCTTTAGTTGCAAGTATGCAGTAAGCCTGCCTGCCGCTCCTGCCTACTCTTCCCCTAAGCTGGTGAAGCTGAGACAAGCCGAAACGGTCTGCGTCGTTAATCAAAATTATGTTTGCATCCGGTATGTCGATTCCAACTTCTATAACCGTAGTCGAAATTAAAACATCATACTTCTTTGCAAGGAAGAGCGTCATCGCTTCTTCCTTTTCCTGCCATGATATTCTTCCGTGAATCATACCGAGGCTTACATCTTTTAAAAATGTTTCCTTTAGCTCGTTGTAATGACTCTCAGCGGCTTTAAGCTCCAGCTTTTCAGATTCTTCGACCAAAGGATAGACTATAAAAGATTGATAACCATCTTTCCTTTTATCAATTATGAATTTAAAAATATCCGGCAGCTTGCTTTCACCGCGCAGTAAAGTCTTAATCGGCTTCCTGTTCTTTGGCATCTCATCTATGATTGAAAGGTCGAGATCGCCGTAAACTGTCATTGACAGCGTACGCGGGATTGGAGTTGCACTCATTACTATTACATCGGGAGTGATTCCTTTGCTCATCAAGCCGGCTCTCTGTGCAACGCCGAAGCGGTGCTGCTCATCAACTACAACAAGACCCAGATTCTTGAACCTTACCTTCTCGTCGAACAAAGCGTGAGTACCGAAAATAATGTCCGCTTCACTTAACTCGATGTCCTGAAGATTTTTTTCTTTAACACTTTTCTTTTGCCCGCCAAGAAGAAGGCTAAGCTTGATTTCTCTTTCTTTATAGACGGAAGATAGTTTCTTTAGCAGCCTGGAAATATTTTTTGACTGCTGGTCTGCCAGAATTTCAGTCGGTACCATCATTACCGCCTGGAAACCGTTGTCGACAGCAATAAGCATTGCGATCAAAGCGACAATTGTTTTGCCGCTTCCAACGTCACCCTGCAAAAGCCTGTTCATCGGTGCCGGTTCTTCCATGTCTTTCCTTATTTCACCCAGCACTTTTAATTGAGATTTAGTTAGTTCAAATGGAAGTACTTTCAGAAAATCATGGATTATACTTGTATGAACTTTAAATGAATGACCCGTTAGCTGACTTTTATAATTGTGCTGTCTTAAAGCAACAAGCATTTCGAGATAAAACAGTTCCTCATACTTAAATCTATCGATTGCATGCCGGAGATGTTCTTTGCTGAATGGAAAATGAAAATTCTTTACTGCCTCCGGCAGCCTCATTAAATTATTCTTAGATATTATCTCTTGGGGTAAAGTCTCGTCCAGGTAATCGGCATAATCTTCAACCGCATGGTTGATAATTCTTCTCAGACTCAAGTCGCCAATGTTTGTTGTCCGCAGCTCTTTCGGGATGCGGTAGAAGGGGATTATCTTCCCGGTGTTAAGGAAGCTGTTTGATTCTTCCTCGGAAATTTTATCAAAGTCCGGGTGAGTAAACTGAAGGTTGCCGAACTTCGACAGCGCAGGCTTTCCTGAGACGGCGAAGATGTCTCCATCATTAAAGACAGATTCGAAATATTTTATTCCCTGGAACCAGACGCATTCGAAGAATCCGGTTGAATCCCTGAACTGAACCTTAAGCAAACCTTTCTTTGCAAAGAATCTTTTTTCTTTGTCGGCGACTTTAGCAATTATAGTCAGCTCACCTTCGTATCCGTTCATCAGGTATCCGTAAGCTTTAGATGCGCTGAGTGTGGTAGTTCTGTCAAGGTGACGTGAAGGGAAATAAAACAGCAAGTCTCTAACAGTTGAGATGCCTATCTTCTTAAAAGCTTCCGCGCGCTTCGGACCGACCGATTTGATGTACTGAACCGGCTGGCTTAATATTTTTTCTTTTTCAGAATTCATTGGAGTGAAAAATAATTTAAGCGGGAAGAATTAACAAGAAACCGCATGCATCCTCTATAGCACGAAGATCAAAGGGTTAAACAGCTGCATACATTCAAAGGAAAAAGAATCGCTAATTAATCTAGGAAGCAAAGCGGCGGGTCATTCCATCTTCATGTCGCGGGTCATCAGGTCGTTTGTTGCTTCAACGGGGTCTTTGTCTTCAAAAAGAATTTTGTAGACTTCGTTTGTAATCGGCGTCTCAACGTTCAGCTTCTTCGAAAGCTGCGAGGCGGAGCGGCTCGTCTCTACCCCTTCCGCAATCATCTCCATCGAGGCTAATACTTCTTTCAGCTTCTTTCCTGCGCCAATCTGCTCGCCTACGTAGCGGTTCCTGCTGTGGCGGCTCATGCAGGTTACGATTAAATCGCCCATTCCTGATAAGCCTGAAAATGTTTCGGGACTTGCACCCATCGCAACCCCAAGCCGCGCAATCTCCGCTACACCGCGCGTCATGATTGCCGCCTTGGTGTTGTCGCCGAACTTTGCGCCGTCTATAATACCTGCACCTATTGCTATTACATTTTTAAATGCGCCGCCAAGCTCAACTCCGAGAATATCCGTTGAAGAATAAACGCGGAAGTAAGCTGTCATAAAAGCTGATTGTACCGCTTTTGAAGTATTATGATATTTAGATGCAGCAACCAGGGCAGTAGGAACATGACGGCTTACCTCTTCCGCATGGCTCGGACCGGACAGTGCCACAACTTGTTCTTCTGATAGTGACGGAAAAATTTCCTTAAGCATTTGGGACATTGTCATTAAAGATTTGATCTCTATCCCCTTCGCTACGCTTACGAGGATTGAATCTTTTATGTTTGGATATTTTACATCTTTAATTACGCTCCTAAGGAACTGCGACGGCACGGCGAGCACAACAATGTCCTTGTCGACTGTTGCTTCTTCAAGATCGTGTGTAATTCTAATCTCTTCAGGAATTTTTATGCCGGGAAGGAAAAGCCGGTTCTCTCTGGCTTTAGTTAAGATTTCAACGTAGTCCTTTTTGTATTCCCAGAGTGTTACATGATGTCTGTTATTAAACAGCAAAACAGCCAGGGTTGTGCCCCAGCCTCCTGCACCTAAGACCGTAATTTTCATCTGCTAAATTGCCGATTTTTTCTTTTTTGAAAAGCTCAGCTTGTGCTCGCTGCCGTTTATCAACCGGACCACATTTTTACGATGTGTGAAAATGACAAGCAGCGATAAGGCAATAACAAACGGAAGAAGCGTGTTATAGCTCGGTATGTTTACATTAAAAACATTTTCTCTAATAATCAAAGCCAACGGTACAGTAATCGCGCCGATTATTGAGCCGAGAGAAACATAACGGAAAATAATAACAACAACAGCAAAGACGCCGATTGCAATAAGCATATCAACGGTGCTGATCATTAAAAGCATCCCGAGCGCAGTAGCAATCCCTTTGCCGCCTCTAAATCCTGCAAACACTGTCCAGATGTGTCCTATAACTGCAGATACGCCGGCAATAATCTGAACCAAAGTAAAATCATCAAAAGGAGTTAAGTTTTTAAAAGGTATAGAGCCGTATTGAAGCCGGGCTATTACAACAACTGCCAGTACGCCTTTTAGAGCATCTAAAATTATTACTAAAAGTCCCTGCCTCCATCCAAGCACACGCATTACGTTTGTGCCGCCTGCGTTACCGCTGCCATAATCTCTTATGTCAATTCCTCTGGAAAGCTTGCTTACAATAATGCTGTTCGGGATAGAACCGACCAGGTATGATAAAACTATAATTACTGCTAATAAAAACATAATTTTAAATAATTAAAAAACCCTTAGGCATCTAAGCTATAAAGATTACTACTAAATAGCAATGACAAATTGCACGGAATATGCCCGTTTGTCCGTAAACAATCTACTTATTATCGAAAATATTCCCATAAACTTTATTCCCTTCTCTTAGAACCCGCACCATTAATAATCAGGTTAAGAAGCGAAATATCAGTTTTGGTAGTTACTTTGAAGTTCAATACAGAGCCTTCAACTATATGAACCTTCCTACCGGTTCTTTTAATAAGAACCGATTCGTCGGTACCGCAGTAATTTGATTTGTAAGCCTTCTTCATGGCGCCCATCAAATCTTTATATCTGAAGATCTGAGGAGTCTGGACGTAATATATCTCATCTCTATTTAGATATGATTCAACAATGTTAGCGCCTTTAACCAGTGTATCTTTTGCTTTCAAGCAAACCAGCGAATTACCTTTTGCCGCTGCCGTGTTGATTGCGCCGGTTAATACTTCCTGCGGAAGAAGCGGGCGTGCGGCATCATGTACTGCTATCAAATCATCTTTTTCAGCATATGCGGAAAGCAGTGCATTATAAACCGAATCCTGTCTTTCCTTACCGCCTTCAACTATTTTTTTGATTTTTCCGAACCTATATTTCTTCCGGAGCTTTACTAACAGAGGATGATTTTTTTTCTCGGCAGCTACAATTATCTCATCGACTAATTTATTTTTTTGAAAAACCCCGATTGTGTAAGCGATTAATTCTTTACCGTTAAATTTAAGATATTGCTTAGGAGTGACATTGTCACTCCTAATACCTTTGCCTCCGGCAGGAATAATTGCAATTACTTTCACCTTTCAGCCTTCGGGTTATACTATAAGCATAGAATCGCCGTAGCTGAGGAACCTGTAATTATCCTTTAATGCTTTCTTATAAGCTTTCATTACAAGTTCTGTTCCTCCAAATGCACAGACCAGCATAATCAATGTCGATTCCGGGACGTGGAAGTTTGTTATCAGCTTTTTGGTTACCTTAAACTCATAAGGCGGATAAATAAACTTATCGGTCCAACCTCTGCTCGCCTTAGCAAAGCCTTCGGCAGTTACGCTTGTTTCAAGCGCCCTGCAAGTGCTTGTACCAACGACAAAAACATTATGCCTGGAAGATATTGCCTTGTTTATTATCTCTGCGGAACTGTGAGTTATTTCGTAAAATTCGGAATCCATTTTATGCTTTGTTAAATCTTCAACCTCAACGGGTCTAAAGGTTCCAAGCCCTATATGTAGTACAACAGGGACAATGTGGATTCCTTTCTTCTCAATTTTCTGCAGCAGCTTCTGCGTAAAGTGAAGCCCCGCAGTAGGAGCCGCAACGGCGCCGTCCACTCGCGCATACACCGTCTGGTAGTTCTCCCTGTCGGATTCTTCCGGCTCTCTTTTTATGTAAGGCGGCAGCGGCGTCAATCCGATCTTTTCAACAGCCTTGAATACGTTGCCTGGCTGATTAAACCGGACTGTTCTTCCGCGCGAAGTCGTATTATCTATTACTTCACACCACAGCTTGTCGTTAAAATATATCTTATTCCCTATTCTCACCTTTCGGGCGGGATCAACAATTACATACCAGTTGCATTCATCAGCGTTTAACTCTCTTAATAGAAACACTTCAATTTTTGCGTTGGTCTTTTCTTTTTTCCCGTACAGCCGGGCTTGAAAGACACGCGTTTCATTAACCACCAATACGTCGCCTTTTCCCATATAATTGACTATGTCGGAAAAAGTCTTGCTTTCTACTTCCTGCGTTTCACGGTTGATTACCATAAGCTTTGATTTATCTCTCTGCGAAACCGGATATTTTGCTATCGACGTCTTCGGTAAATTATACTTGAAGTCCGATAATTTCATTCTTCGTTACCTTTTTTATTTTTAATTGAAACTTACACCGGCTCCTTCTATTAGAAAGAGCCGGCATAATCTTGTTATTTTTTCTTTTTAGATACGGCTTTCTTCTTGCTGTTTTTTTTTGCAGAAGAAGATTTTACTTTTGCCTTAGCCGCAACAGCTTCCTTAGCAACCGCATGAGCAGAGGCTAACCTTGCAATCGGCACACGGAAAGGAGAACAGCTTACATAGTTCAAGCCGATGCGGTGGCAGAACTCAACTGATTTAGCCTCGCCGCCGTGCTCGCCGCAGATTCCGATCTTCAGATCAGGACGTGTAGCTCTGCCTCTCTCTACAGCTACCTTCATCAGCTCGCCTACGCCTTCCTGGTCGATTGACTGGAACGGATCTTCCGGCAGAATTTTCTTTTCCAGATATTCCGGCAGAAATCCGCCGATATCATCACGCGAAAATCCGAAAGTCATCTGTGTCAAGTCGTTCGTACCGAAAGAGAAGAACTGTGCAACTTCCGCAATCTTGCCGGCTGTTAAAGCAGCTCTCGGAATTTCGATCATCGTTCCGGTTAAGTGAGCAATTTTCTTTAGTCCGAATTTAGCGCAGACTTCGGCGTGTACTCTGTTAACGATATCATATTGATGTTTGATCTCGTTAATTGTGCATGTTACCGGTATCATTATTTCAGGGAAAGGCTTCTTGCCTTCCTTTAATAATTCTGCGGTTGCCTCAAAGATTGCGCGCACCTGCATCTCGGTAACTTCAGGATAAGTAATTCCGAGACGAACACCGCGGTGTCCCATCATCGGGTTATTCTCATGAAGCTTTTCCGCACGCTCGTTCAGTTCATCAAGAGAAATACCAAGGCTGGATGCAAGTTTCTCTCTTTCCTCCATTCTGTTAGGAACAAATTCATGAAGCGGCGGGTCGAGTGTTCTGATTGTTACGCCGTAACCGTCCATTGCTTCCAGAGTACCTTTTATATCAGACTTAACATGCGGGAAGAGCTCATCAAGAGCGCTTCTTCTCTCTGCTTCGGTTTTGGAGACGATCATCTTGCGAAGCTTGAACAACGGTTCTTCGGAATGCTTTCCATAGAACATGTGCTCTGTTCTGAAAAGACCGATTCCCTCTGCACCGAATGCACGAGCCTTTTCAGCATCGTCCGGGGTATCGGCGTTCGTTCTAACCTTTAACTTTCTAACCTGGTCGCAAAGCTTCATGAACGCTACGAAGTCGGGATTTTCTTCGGCAGCTTTAATCATAGGAAGCTCACCCTGGTATACAGTTCCTTTCGATCCGTTAAGCGTAAGCCATTCACCTTCGCGGACTGTAACACCGCCAACTGAAAAATATTTCTCAGGGTAATTTATTTTGAGTGAGCCAGCACCGACTATACAACATTTACCCCAGCCTCGCGCAACCAAAGCCGCATGCGAAGTCATTCCGCCGCGACCGGTTAAGATAGCCTGCGCAGCACGCATTCCTTCGATATCTTCCGGGTTGGTTTCTTCACGAACAAGGATAACCTGTTTGCCTTGCTTAGCCCATGCTACCGCATCATTAGCTGAAAATACAACCTGACCCGAAGCGCCGCCGGGACCCGCCGGCAATCCTTTTGCAATAACAGTTGAAGATTTTTCCGCAGCAGGATCGATAATAGGGTGAAGAAGCTCATCAAGCTGCGAAGGCTGAACACGGAGTACGGCTTCTTCCTTTGTAATTAATCTTTCCTTGTACATATCGAGAGCCATTCTTACTGCAGCCGGTCCGTTTCTCTTACCGACACGGCACTGAAGCATATAAAGCTTGCCTTCCTGTATTGTAAACTCGATGTCGAGCATATCATGGTAATGCTTCTCAAGCTTCTTCTGAACACCATCAAGCTGCTTGTAAGTTGGAGGCATTGCAGTTTCAAGAGATGCTAAATGCGCGGTATGCTCGTTCTTTCCTACTTCATTAATAGGATTCGGAGTTCTGATACCTGCAACAACATCTTCGCCTTGAGCATTCGTTAACCATTCTCCGTAAAAATAATTCTCTCCGGTTGCGGGGTTACGAGTAAATGCAACGCCTGTTGCGGAAGTATCTCCCATGTTTCCAAACACCATTGACTGAACATTAACGGCAGTTCCCCAGTCGTCGGGAATCCCTTCAAACTTTCTGTAAGCGATTGCACGTCTTCCCATCCAGCTCTGGAAGACTGCGGCGACAGCACCCCACAACTGTTCCATTGCATCTTCAGGGAAAGGTCTTCCGAGTACTTCCTGAACTTTTGCCTTATAGATTTCGATTAATTCTTTCAGATCATCAGCAGTTAAATCGGTATCGCTTTGGGCACCGCGTTCATGCTTCATCTTTTCAAGCTCTTTCTCAAGCTGCTGACGGACGCCTTTGCCTTCTGCCGGCTCGATGCCTGCTGCCTTTTCCATAACTACGTCAGAGTACATCTGGATCAGGCGGCGGTGAGAGTCATATACAAAGCGCGGGTTGCCTGTCTTTGCAATCAAAGCCTCGCGCGTGGTGTTGTTCAATCCGACGTTGAGGATTGTTTCCATCATGCCGGGCATGGATGCACGGGCACCGGAACGAACTGAAACAAGAAGAGGATTATCCGGGTCACCGAACTTTTTACCCATTTCCTTTTCGACTTTAACAAGGGCATCTTTTACCTGCTTGTTGAGTTCTTTAGGATACTTCTTGTTGTTTTTATAGTATGCCGTACATACTTCGGTGGTAATTGTAAAACCTGACGGCACCGGCAGCCCTATATTTGCCATCTCGGCAAGATTAGCGCCCTTGCCGCCGAGCAGGTTTTTCATGTCTGCTCTTCCTTCGGCTTTTTTACTGCCGAAAAAATAAACGTACTTTTTTTCTTTTGCCATTTTTTCTTTCCTCCAAGTTTGAGTAATTATATATGTTTTAACTTTTTCATTCTGTTTTAAATAGATAGATCAGAAACTATCAATTGAACTCTCTAAATAATTCTTTCTAAAATAAAATTCTTAAACAACTCCGGCTCATCCATCATTATTTTGATTTTCAAAAAGTAAATATCGATGTCGTCAAGCTCCTTAGAATACTTTGAAAGCTTAACTGCGTCCTTTTCAGTCGTTACAACCGAGTGGGAGTTGGTCGAATAAAACTCCTTGCGTATCCTCTGTACCTCTTTAAGAGTGTAGTACTTATGATCTCTAAAGACCATCCTGTTTTCCGTGTCGACATTTGTTTGCTTTAGCGCGTTGATAAACGAAGACGGATTGGCAACACCGGAAACTACCAGGCTCTTCTGCCCTTCAAACTCCTTTATGCCGTAATTAAGCTTCTTCTTTACATCAACAAAACCGACGGACATATAGTACGCAGTAAAAAACTTTTTGTCTGCAAAG
>JBJKRP010000151.1:0-9525 GCA_046704565.1 Ignavibacteriaceae bacterium
GTCGAAGACAACGGACCGGGTTTCCCAGAAGGGGTTGAAAATCCGTTCTATGAAGTAATTGCCGCCGGGAAGACGAGCTACGGTCTCTACCTGTGCAAGAGCATTATCGACAGACACAACGGACAAATTGAAATTAGAAGACGTTCCCCGGGCGCAATAATACAGTTTTCTCTTCCGGTTATTTGACTTATGGCTGAACCTTTTATTAAATACTTTAGAATGCTTTACGATCAGGTCCCTTTCGCGATCCAGATTGTAAATTATGAAGGCAAGATTGTTTATGTAAATCACGCCTTCACCTTCCAATGGGGCTTCAATATTTCCGAGCTGAGCGAGTACTCGATCTTTAACGACCCGGTGTTAAAAGAAAGCGGTGCGCACAAAGCCATTCTTGAAACCTTCGAAAATGGCGGTTACAGGTTTATCAATAACTTTGCGGATTCTTTATTAAAGAGCAGGGAAATTACCATACCGATTTTCCGCACTAAGCTTTTCCAGACTTCTATAGAAGATATGATCTATGTTATCCTCTTCCACGAGGACCAGACCGAAGTTGTTCTTGCCGAGGCGGAAGTAAAGAAAGCCAGGGACGGCAACAAAGAAGCTGAAAGGCTAAAGGATACTTTCTTAACCGTACTTTCACATGAACTGCGTACACCGCTGAACATAGTCCTCGGCTACTCCTCCATAATCAAAGAAAGCATGAAGGACAAAATAAATTCGGAAGATAGAATTTATCTTGATAATCTTTACAGCGGCAGCGAGCGCCTATACAACAGCATTACCCAGATGCTCGAGTTTGCACAGATTGAAGCAGGCAATTACGTTTTGAACTTAGAAACGGTAGACCTAAACATTATAGTTAAGAACTGCGTAGAGGGAAACAAAGACCTGGCTAAAGAGAAAAGCCTCGACATAAAAGTAACGTGCCTTAACTCCAACATCTTTGTTGATGCCGACGTACAGAGCCTTGAAAATGCTATCAACAATCTGCTAAATAATGCGGTCAAGTTTACCCGGCAGGGATTCATCGAGGTTGAAACCAGCCTGCTTGAAGAGAGAGAGCTTGCGGTCTGCAGGATAAAAGACTCCGGCATCGGGATTTCTACAGAGTACCTCGACCATCTTTTCAGACCTTTCAGCCAGGAAGACCTGAACATAGGAAGAAACTTTGAAGGCAACGGGCTGGGGCTTGCGCTTGCGAAGAGATATCTTGAAAAGATGGGCGGCTCGCTGCTCGTCGACAGCATTAAAGGCGTCGGATCGACATTCACGTTTACCCTGCCGATTGCACAGCAAATACTAAAGCCGGGACCGAAAGAAAAGAATAACCGGAACGAATCGCTCAAGAAAGTCCTGGTGCTGGACAGCTCCGATGATACTTTCACGCTGCTGGCTGCGTTCTTAAAGAACGTATACCTTGTAAGCTCTGCCTCACTGGATAATCTTAATATCGAAGACCTGGTGCAGTCCGATGCCGGTATTTTCATCCTGAATGTTGAAAAGAACCAATGGGATAAATGCCTCAATATTTGCAAAGACATAAAGAGCGGCGATGAGCTAAAGCGCCCCGTTATTATTCTCTCTAACGAATATCTTGAAGCAAAGAAGAAACTTTTTTATAATGCAGGCGCCGATAAGTTTGTAGTCAAACCTTTCACAAAAAAGGATTTGATAAACTATCTTGATGAAGTAAATAAATAACAATGTCTGATTTAAAGGAACTCAGAGATAAAGTTCAAAAAGCATTTCTGGACTGGGAGAGAGAAGTTTATCAAAAGTCAACTGCCCGCAACCCTGAAAGACTGAAAGAATTTACAACTGCATCGTTCACTCCCGTAAAGCCAATATTCACTCCGGATGATTTTAACGAAGAAGAATATCTTTCAAAGTTAAATTTTCCCGGAGCCTATCCTTTTACCCGCGGTATTCAGCCGACGATGTACCGGGGAAGACTGTGGACAATGCGCCAGTATGCCGGCTTTGGGACCGCACGCCAGTCAAATGAAAGATACAGGTACCTTCTTTCCCAGGGAACTTCAGGGCTGTCTGTTGCATTTGATCTTCCGACGCAGATCGGCTACGACAGCGATGATCCTATGTCTTACGGCGAAGTAGGCAGGGTCGGCGTTGCCATTGATACACTTGCCGATATGGAAATACTTTTTGATAATATACCTCTCGGCAATATATCCACCTCGATGACAATAAATGCTTCTGCGGCGGTGCTGCTTGCAATGTATATTGCCGTTGCCGAAAAGCAGGGAGTTCCGAAATCTAAGATAAGCGGAACGGTTCAGAACGATATCCTCAAGGAATACATTGCGCGGGGGACATACATCTTTCCGCCGGAAGCCTCAATGAGATTGGTTACCGATATTTTTGAATATTGCGCCAAAGAAGTTCCGAAATGGAATGCGATCTCGATCTCCGGATACCACATAAGAGAAGCAGGCTCTACGGCGGTACAGGAGGTAGGATTTACTCTGGCAAACGGGATCGCCTATGTTGAAGCTGCGCTAAGGGCTGGGTTGAACATAGACGACTTCGCCGGACAGTTATCTTTCTTCTTCAATGCTCATAATGATTTGTTTGAAGAGGTGGCAAAGTACAGAGCAGCACGAAGGCTGTGGGCAAAGATCATGAAAGGAAGATTTAAGGCAAAGAAAGACCGCTCGATGATGCTGAGGTTCCACAGCCAGACGGCAGGCTCGACATTAACGGCGCAGCAAATTGATAACAACATTGCAAGAGTTACCATTCAGGCTCTGGCAGCAGTACTAGGCGGTACTCAAAGCCTTCATACCAATTCTAAAGACGAAGCATTAGCACTGCCGACAGAAGCATCCGTAATGACGGCGCTGCGGACGCAGCAGGTAATTGCCTACGAAAGCGGCGCTGCAAATACAATCGATCCTCTTGCAGGGTCTTATTTTGTTGAATCAATGACCGACAGCATTGAGAAGGGAGCGGAAGACTACATAAACAAGATAGATTCGTTAGGCGGGATGGTCAGGGCAATCGAGAACGGGTTTGTACAGAAGGAAATACAGGAAGCCGCATACAGGTTTGAAAAGGAACTGGAAAGCGGCGGGAAGATCGTAGTCGGAGTTAACAGGTTTCAGGTTGAAGAAGATCAAAAGCAGGAACTGCTTAAGATAGATATGAAGCTCCAGGAAGAGCAGATTAAATTCCTTCAGAAGGTAAAATCGGAACGGGACAATGAAGCAGCCGGCTCTGCAATTGATGCACTAAAAAAGGCGGCGGGCGGCAGCGATAACCTGATGCCGTACATACTGGAAGCAGTTAAGGCTTACGCAAGTGTCGGAGAAATCTGCAACGCCCTGCGGCAGGTCTTTGGAGAACACAAAGAGCTTATCGTTATTTAGGTCGTCAGGCGTAATAAATTTAAGTTATTGAACGGAGTCGAAATGCAGTTTAGCAATATTGAACACGTTGGAATCGCAGTTAAAAATCTTGAAGAGTCTATCAATTTTTATGAAGGTATCCTCGGCTTAAAATGTTATGCTGTTGAAGAGGTAAAAGACCAGAAAGTCCGTACCGCATTCTTTAAGATCGGCGGGACCAAAATTGAGCTCCTTGAAACAACCGAGCCCGGCGGACCTATCGGCAAGTTCATCGAGGAAAGGGGCGAAGGGATACACCATATCGCTTTTGCTGTTGATGACGTTGCATCGGCTATAGAGGAGTCCAGGTCAAAAGGCATCCGGTTGATCGATGAAGAGCCGAGAAAGGGAGCCGAGAACTTAAGCATTGCTTTCATCCACCCGAAATCGAGCAACGGCGTACTTATTGAACTTTGTGAAAAGAAATAATTTCTAAAAAAATATTTAAAGACAAAAATTGAACTGGCAGAAATTCATCAGACAAAGAAATTCCAGGATTGAAATGATCCTGACATTAGTTTTGCTTGCCTGCGTCTTGTTTGTCTTATCTCATTTCTTAATCTTTGTTGAAAGCCGGAACGGAGTGATGCTTGATGACCCTTTACTAAACCTGTTTAAGCCTGTAAACCTGACATGGCTTACTTTCAGCCTGATTTACCTCTCCCTGGTACTTGCAGTGGCTGATCTGGCAAAGGAACCCGAAAGATTAATGATTGCAATCCAGTCTTATATCCTGATGATTGCCGTCCGGATAGCAGCCATGTACGTAATGCCCCTTGACCCGCCTCAAAACACAATTATACTTTCCGATCCTTTTGTCCAGTTGTTTGGTACAGGCAAAGCATTAACAAAAGATCTGTTTTTTTCAGGTCATACTGCAACCGTGTTCCTGCTTTACCTGGTAACGGATAAAAAGAAGCTTAAAGCCCTATTCTTAGCTTTTACAATCATGGTCGGAGTATCCGTCCTTCTCCAGCACGTGCATTATACCGCAGACGTTTTAATAGCACCTTTCGTCAGTTTCGGATGTTATTATTTTGTTTTGCGTATCAGGACTAAAATATTGCTTCTTTAATTTATCGGGTTTATTTTAATGACTAAAATTTTAGTCATATGACTAAAATATTAGCAGGTCTCAAGGATGATTATAAACAGAATATTGGATCATATTTTCATCAACACAGGTAACCTTGCTGTGCTGCGCGTGTTAAATGAAAGAGTGGTAGGTATTTCCGGCAGAGAAACTGCCCGGCTTGCAAACATTAGTCTGCGTAACGCCCAGATTGCATTAAACAATCTTGAAAAACTTAAACTTGTAAAACGCCAGATGGGAGGGCGAGAACATTTATTTACCCTTAACCGCAATCATTTTGTAACAAAGAAAATTATTACCACAATTTTCCTTAATGAGATAAGGTTTAGGAAAACCGTTTTTGAACAGATAATATTTAAGCTTAAGCCGTTAACGGATAGTATTATTTTATTTGGAAGCGTTGCCCGCAAAAATGAAACTGCAGAAAGCGACCTCGACATTTGCATAGTCTATTCGGGAAATAAAAGCAGCATTGAAAATACTGTAAGTAACCTTAGAGATGAATTGTATGATTATTTCGGCATTACATTGGCACCGTTTTATATAACCCGCAATAAATTCAAATTCAAAGCTAAAAATAATAAGAGCCCGGTTAACGAAATACTAAAGGAAGGTATTGTATTATACGGCTTATCAATAAATAATCTTATAAATGGTTAAAAAGGTTAATTCAAAAAAATATGAAAATAGAAAGTTTATAGACTTTCTAAAGGTCGCAGAAAGTTTTAATAAGGCAGCTATCCTCGCTAAAGGACATGAATACTATAATGCAGCCGGCGTGCTCATTTTTCATTCGGCTATAGCTTATGCTGATTCTATTACTATAAAGCTTGCGTCGCAAAAGATAAGCGGAGAGAGTCATTACGACATAATAGCCCTTTTAAAAAATGTCGTGCCACCGCAATTATTCAGCGCTCCGGCTTTAGATCATTTTAAAAAGCTGATTGATCATAAGAATATTGTTTCTTACTCAGGAGATATATACAACAAGGCTGACATCGACATATTAAATAAGCACTTTACCAGATTTATGGATTGGGCGAACACAGTTTTACACAACTAATTCTTTATAAAAAGATTTTCTTACCGTATATTGCAGCAGTTAAAACCGCCGGATTAGAATTATCCGGTACAAACATTTCCGGAGAGTATTGATGGGAATATTTAAATCGAAAGAACTTGAACAGCTTAGGCTTGAGAATGAAGAGCTTAAGAATAAGTTTCATGCTATGTATGAGAAGGAGGAGAACGCCAGGAACCTGGAAATTGTAGTCAAGCGCCTAAGAGCCGAAGTAGTACAGCTAAACGAAAAAAAGAGAGAGATACAGCTCGAGCTTGAACGGCTTGAGTCAAAGGAAAAAAATAAAAAGGCTGAGGCTGACCGTATCGGCGAGCAGATTGCCGGTTTGAATGAAAAGAAGGACGAGCTTCAAGGTACCATCAATACCATCAGCAGCAAAAAAGAAGACCTTGAAGCGGCTATTGAAGAAAAGAAAGCCGGTGGAGAAGATACAGACTACGAGCTTGTCGAATTCCAAAATAATAATATTTTCCTGGATGAGAAGCAGGAAGAGCTCGCCCGGCTTGAAGGACAGCATACCGATCTGATGAATGAGTTTGATACCGCTAAGCAGGAATTCAGCATGCTTGAAAAAGAAAGGACACGCTTAAGCAAGGCTAACGAAAGCATCGGCAGGAGCGTTGAGGAGAAGCAGAGAGAACTTTCCGCGCTTGAAGACGAGAGCCGGAAGCTGACGGCGGAGATCGATTCCAAGAAGAGGGAGTTAGTCTCCTATGCCGAGAGAATAAACTCCCTGGAAGAAGAATACTCCTCGGTTGAATCAAGCCTATCGGCGCTGAGGGAGATTGAGAATAAGCTGAAGCTGAGCATAGAGGGTCTTTCATTGGAAGAGCGATCAAAGGTTGAGCTTACTGCCGAACTGAAGGATATTGACAACATGCTCGATGAGAAGAGACGTAAGCTTGAAGAGCTTGAGAACAGCTTCAGCAGACTTTCGGAAGAAGCAAGCTTTAAGCAGAAGGAGCTTTATGCAATCGACCAGTCGCTCAGCATAAAATCCAACCGGCTTTCCAAGCTTAACCTCGATCTTATGGGAATGGAAAAGAAGTCCTCCGATCTGAAAGAGGAAGTTAAAAGATATGACAATCTTAAAGCAGAGCTGCATCAAAAGCTTACCGAGGAGAAATCGGCTGTAGAAAAATTTGTGGACCAGAATGCGAGGCTGCGTGAGATAGTGCCGCTGCTGGAGAGACGCAAGAAGGAAATAGAGCAGGGCAACGCCGAGCTTGAGAACAGGTTCGCCGAGATGTTTCAGAAGTTCAACCGCGAGCTGAACGAAATAAATAAAAAGAGAAGCGTGCTTGAACAGATAATACTGAAGAAAGAAAAGGACGTTGAAGAACGCGACCAGATATTGTTCGAGAAAATCTCCGCGCTTGAGGAAAGCGAAAACATCCTGAACGCCAGGCAGGCAGAGATTGAATCCTTTGAGAACCAGATCAAATATTTAAAGGAACAGAAGGACCTGCTGCAGAACGACCTGCAGAAGATAGACGACGATGCCTCTGAAAGGAAAAATTATAACGGCGACCTCCGGCTTGAGACCGAGATACTTATGCGCAAGAGGATGGCTCTGGAAAAGAGCCTGCAGGAAATACTGAAGCTCTCAAACGATAACCTGTATAAGGCAGAGGCGCGTAAGCTAAAGCTTAACGACGACATGAAAGACTATGAAGAAAAGCTCGAAGACTGCCGCGGAAAAATAAACGAGTCTATGAACCAGCTTGTAGAGCTGCAGGCTTCTATAGGAGCAATAAAAGCCGAAGAAGAAGAATACAAAGGCGACATTTCCAAATTGGTCGCAATGAAGAAGCGGCTGCGCGACGAAATTCTAAAGCAGCAGACGACGCTGCAGAAGTTCCAGAAGATAAGAGAAAAAATAAAGCTTGAGCAGGCGGTATCAAAGAACAGGCAGATAGGCGGTCCTTACCAGGGCGGCGACAATGAAATAAAGCCTAAGACACTCGACAACAGCAGCCAGAAGGGACCAAGGTTATTTAAGCAGAACTAAACAGGACGTTTAGTACACGGCTATATACAATAGTAATACGGTATGCATGTGCAATAATGCGGGAATTTATTTTTGTTTGTCAACCGGGTATTACTATTAGCAGGGTGATCAAGCTGCTCAATCTTAAAATCATCCCTGAAACTAATTCTTTATTTTCCGCTGTTAATAAGCTGCAGGCTTTGCATACGTCGTTGGCTTTTTTATTCTTCGGTCTATAGACAATTTCCGCACCGGTTATATCCAGTATCCTCTCGATTATCTCACCCGACGGCTTTGCTTTACCCCTCTCCAGCTTTGAATAATATTCCCTGCTTACGTGCAGTTGAGCGGCTACTTCCTTCTGAATAAAATCATTCCACTCCCGGTAATTTACAAGCAGCCCGCACCATGATATTCGTCCCATCTCTCACCTCTTCATCCGTTTTAAAAAATGTGAATCAATCGTTCACCTTTGCCTTAAAAGTTGAACTGCCGGTTCACGAGATTTTTATTGATTAAAGAAAATATTTTAAGTACGATTCATCAGAGCAAAATAATTAATCCTGTAAAAATAATATAATACAGGGCTAAACAGTTCCTTGTTTCTTCTCCGTTTAAAATAGATTAATTAAGAATTAAAAGGAAATTGCAGCGCCCTGATTTCATATTGTGTTCTTTAATAGAATTCATATATAGCGCCAACTAAGATTGAAGGATTATTTTTTTATCCGGAAGATTATCAGAAGAACCCGGAATATCAAGCAAAGATTCTGCGGGATCAATAAAAGAATTAGGAAAATCTTTTGAAGAGCTTGTGAGGTTCAATTAAGGCTTAGGCGAACTTCCCGAAGATCATGGAGAATCCGGTAATGACTAAATAGGATGGTCTTAAGCCTTTGGAGGATAACCGGAAGTCTTCCGGTGATCCCTTGAAGTCTTTCCCGGACTCTCCGAAGACTTTCCGGGACTCCTTAAAGTCTTCCGGGAACTCTTCGAAGTCTTTCCGGGACTCCCAGAAAAGGTTTTCTAAATGAAAATATTACCTGTAGTGAAAGAAAATCTATTAAAACAGCTAAAATATGAGGTTTTGTTACCATTAGAGCTATTGTGATGCTGAATAAAACAAAGGTCACAATCAAAATACCGGAGAAAGGAGGTGAAGACATAATGGCTTACATTAAAAAAGGAACATCCGAAGCAGTAGATAATGCCAAAAGGAAGCTTAATGCTATAGCACAGATAGATGCTTCAAAAGGCAAAACGATAGATTACGGCGATGAAAACAACCCTCTTACTACGGCAGTCCTTACTGCCAAGTTGGAGGAGTATGATGCCGCTATGATAAAATACAACGACGCAATGAACGATGTAACTGCGGCTCAGAATAACGTCAAGTCAATCGAAGATGAGCTCGGTGAATACAGCAAACGCATCCTTAAGAGTGCGGCAGGCAAGTTCACGGAAGAATCCGATGAGTACGAGATGCTCGGCGGTACCAGACCTTCCGAAAGGAAGAAGAGGTCAACTAAGAGCGCTGCCCCTGCGCAGTAACGTTCATATAAACAGGACAATAAAGGCAGGAGTAATCGTTCCCGGTATTCCTATTACAAATGCTTTTTCCCTACAAAGGGCAAGGTGCATAAGGCTAGATACTGCCGCTGCGCTTTGCTCTTTGATTTCCGGCTGTAAGAAATTAAGGATGTCTTTCTATCTATCATTTTAAAAACATTAAATAAGAAAAGAAGCTTTACCTTTATGTACCGGCTTAGTAACATTAAAGAATTGCTGGGATTTGTCATTTATAGAGGATGGAGAGAGGCTTACCGGATTTTTACACTGCATTCCGCCGGGTAAGTAAAGCGGAACAGGCATAAATTAAAGAATTAGTACACGATTCCTCGTATACTAATTCTCTTACAAATAAGATACAAAATCTTTATCTAATCAATCTTAC
>JBJKRP010000152.1:0-3046 GCA_046704565.1 Ignavibacteriaceae bacterium
CGCCTATCATTAAACCTAATCCCAGCACTGCAGCAGCGGTAATAGTCCAGGGAAGAACTAGTTTTATCCATTTGTCGTATTTATTTTTTAATAAAGCAGACACTGCAAATGTGAACGGAATTGCAGACATTGCGTATCCCATAAATAAAATAGGCGGATGAACTTCCATCCAGAAGTTTTGAAGAAGCGGGTTAAGACCTTTGCCTTTAATTAAGAAATCGTTAAATGGGATTCCATTGGCTTTTAAAACCGATATCAAATCAGAACTAAATTTTATGTAATTCTGATGTGAACCGGGCGCACTATATGTAAAATTTTGAAAGATAGGCATCGATAGAAATGCACCGTTAACATATTGTGAACTTACAAAAGTGGGCTGCGACCAAATAAGCGTAAACGGACTTTTGAAGAAAGGAGTAACCATTGCTATCAAAAAGACCACGATAAGAGAATATACCATCATAAACGCCGGTTCCAAATCCGGCTTTTTAGAGGTATAGTTTTGCATAACAATACCAAGAATTACTGCCAGCAGCAGCCACAGCATAAAGCTGCCCTGCTGCCCGGCGTAAAAAGAAGATATTAATAAGCCTGTTGAAAGTGATGCATCGCTGAAATCGAAAACATAACTATACTGGTATTGATGCGTTAAAATTATAAAAAGAAAAAACATGCTTGCTATTATTACCAGGGCAGATGAAATATGGTATGAATACCTTGCATGATTAAGTACATTCTTATTTCCCTTAAATACCTGGTAATATCTAAACACGCTGTATAATGAGGTTAGCAGGGCTAATATTATAATTATATTTCCGAACATTTATTTCTCCGGCAATCTTTATTTATAAAATTATTTAAATTTATTACTAGCATTCATCGTGCCAGTATTATTTTTTTCAAAAAACTATAATGCATTACTTCCGTGTTCTTTGGTTTTGATGTTTATAGCGTCATAGACTTCCGTAACAAAGATTTTTCCGTCTCCTTTTTGGCCTGTATGAGCTTTATTGATTATTATTTCTAAGAATTTATCAAGCTCATCATCCTCACAAATGAGTTCGATCTTTGCACTGCTGCAATACTTCTCGCAATATTCCATGGAGAGGCGCGATTTATGGGGATCTGCCCAGGTTCCGAGAAGCGATACGTCTATAACGGTCAACCCCCTTACACCGTTAAGTTCAAGTTCCGAAATCACTTCCTCTGCCTTTTGCGGGCGTATAAAAGCTTTTATTTCTTTCATGGTTAATCTCCTAAATATTTTCTTGTTTACCTTCGGCTATCAGTTTTTGAACTTCACGTTTTTTCAGCAGATAAAAAACCGCCGGGTAAAAAGTTAACCCGATTATCATTGTTGTTAATATACCGCCGAACATTGGTGCAGCAATTCTTTTCATTACATCGGAACCGGTACCTGTGCCGATTAATATGGGAAATAAACCGAACAACAATGCCATTACGGTCATCATAATCGGGCGGATTCTGTTTGCAGCGCCGTTAAATGTAGCTTCCTTTAATGCAGATAGAGATATCATCATTCCATCACTCTTCATTTTGTCGAAGGCAATGTCCAGATATAAAAGCATAACTACACCCATCTCCGCAGCTACACCAAGAAGCGCTATAATACCAACCCAAACGGCAACACTTGTATTATAGCCGGCAAGATAAAGGAACCAAACAGCACCAACCAACGAGAACGGAAGCGAAAGTAAAATTATACTCATCTTTACAACCGATTTTGTATTTATGTACAGCAAAAGCATTACTAAAATCAGTGTCAATGGAATTACAAGAGCAAGTCTTTTAGCAGCTTCCTGCATGTATTCATACTGACCGCTCCAGATAATTGAATAACCCGCCGGAAGCTTTAATTTTTCGTTCACAACTTTTTGTGCATCTTTTACATAAGTTCCCACATCAATGTTATCGTCCAGGTCTATGTATACCCATGCATTCGGCCGTGCATCTTCGATTTTAATTACAGGCGGGCCCTTTTTAATTTCCAAATCCGTAAGTTCTGCAAGAGGAACATTACCTCCGCCCGGCAAAGGAACGAGTACGCGCTTTAATGCTTCCAGATTATTTCTATAATCCCGCTGGTATCTTAAGTTAACTGGATAACGTTTGAGACCTTCAACAGTAGTAGTAATATTCATCCCGCCGATTGCAGACATAATAACATCCTGCACATCCTGTACAGTTAATCCGTACCTGGCAATAGCATCCCTGTTAATATTGAAGTCAACATAATTGCCGCCCATTGCTCTCTCTGCATAAACAGACCGGGTATGAGGAACAGTCTTTATTATCTTTTCAATTTGTTCACCTAAAGTTTGAAGAACTGCCAAATTTGGCCCGGCAATCTTAATCCCCACGGGGGTTTTAATTCCGGTTGAAAGCATATCGATCCTGGTTTTAATGGGCATTGTCCAGGCATTTGTTAAACCGGGGATTTGTATTGCTTCGTTCATCTTATCGACAAGTTTTTGCTGGGTCATTCCTTTAGGCCACTCACTTTGCGGCTTAAGTTGAATAGTTGTTTCAAACATTGAAAGGGGAGCGGGGTCTGTGGCAGTGTTTGCGCGTCCGGCTTTTCCAAAGACACTTTTAACCTCAGGAAAAGATTTTATTATCTTGTCGGTTTGTTGAAGTAATTCTTTTGCCTTGGTGATTGAAATTCCTGGTAATGTAGTCGGCATGTAAAGCAAGTCGCCTTCGTTTAACGGCGGCATAAATTCCGAACCTAATTTTGAATACGGAATAATTGTTACAAGAATAATAACAGCAGCAGCACCTATAACCCACCACCTCTTATTTACAACAAAGTTTACAACCGGTTTGTAAATCTTAATTAGAAACCTGGTAACAGGATTATTTTCTTCCGGCCTCATTTTTCCCCGTACAAAATATCCTATTAAAACCGGAACTATTGTAACTGCAAGAATAGCCGCTGCCGCCATGGAATAAGTTTTGGTAAAGGCAAGTGGCTTGAATAATCTACCCGACTGCCCTTCAAGCGTAAAGACAGGAAGGAAAGAAA
>JBJKRP010000153.1:0-9800 GCA_046704565.1 Ignavibacteriaceae bacterium
TGGTCTCAAGCCTGTACGATTACTACCTGTTCGAAGAAGACGGCAGGCTTTACGAACTGCTTCGTGAAGAATACCAGGTGCTGAACTTAAGCCAGGCTCCGGAGATGACTCATGTTGCTACCGGCACCGAGGCTTTTGAATTAGCCGTCTCGGAAAATAATTATGACCTGATAATTACTACCCTCCACATCGAGGACATGCACCCGGTACGGTTTGCTCAAATGATACGAAGAGCAGGCATAACAGTTCCTATTATTCTTCTTGCTTACGACAATAAGGAACGAAAAGAATTAATAGCAAACTACGATACTTCAATATTCGACAGGATTTTTATCTGGCAGGGCGACTTCCGTTTAGTCATCGGTATAGTTAAGTATGTTGAAGACAGAATAAATGTGGATAATGATACAGCGGCAGTCGGCGTGCAGGTAATAATTCTAGTAGAAGACAACGTAAAGTTCTACTCAACCTATCTTCCCCTTATCTATACTGAAATATTCAAGCAGTCTCAGCGGCTCATTTCCGAAGGAGTAAACATCACCCACAGGTTCTTACGGATGAGGGCTCGCCCCAAGATTCTTCTTTGCACCACTTATGAAGAAGCCTGGGAATACTACACCAAGTACGAAGAATATATACTCGGAATTATAACCGACAGCAACTTTAGGCACTATGGTGTTAGAGATCCTGAAGCAGGTATAAAGTTTTCAAAAGCTGTTAAAGACCGGCAAGAAGATATTCCTATCCTTCTGCAGTCAAGCAACCCGGATTACGAAAGCAAGGCTTATGAAGCAGGTGCATCTTTCCTGCTTAAGGGCTCGCCGAAGCTGCTACACGAACGTCGCGATTTTATGATTAACAATTTCGGCTTCGGTGATTTTATCTTTCAGACACGCGACGGCAGCGTAGTCGGTAGAGCAGCAAACATGAAGACTCTGGAAGAGCAGCTAAAAATAGTACCGGATGAAAGCATACTTTACCATGCGGAGCGAAATCATTTTTCAAAATGGCTGAAAGCGCGAACGGAGTTCTGGCTTGCTCACAGGCTGAGACCGCGAAAGGTTTCGCAGTTTAAATCGGTTACTCAGTTGAGAGATGACCTGATCAGTTCTATAGGCATTTACCAGGAGCTCCGGCTTAGAGGGATTATAACTGATTTTGATAAAGAAACCTTCGACCCGAAGAACAGCTTTGCAAGGATAGGAGGCGGCTCTTTGGGCGGGAAGGCAAGAGGGCTTGGCTTCGTAAATACACTTATAAATAATGATAAGGTCCGTTATAAGTTTGAAGGTATTGAAATTTCCGTTCCCTCTGCGGTGGTTATTGCAACTGATGTATTCGACCAGTTCCTTGAAGATAATCATCTTGATGTTTTTACACTAAGCCGTTATTCCGACACGGAGATTACCAGGAAGTTTACCGAAGCCACCGTTTTCCCGCCGGAAATAAAGGGCAAACTGATGAACTTCCTGGACACCATCCACGAGCCGCTTGCCGTGCGTTCATCAAGCATGCTTGAGGATTCACAGTTCCAGCCGTTTGCCGGCGTTTATCAAACTTTTATGATTCCGAACAACGATCCTGATATAAACATCAGGCTTGAAGAACTACTTCACTGTATAAAGGGAGTTTATGCCTCAACATATTATAAGAAGGCTCAAGACTACATGAAGGCAACTTCTTACCGTCTTGAAGAAGAGAAGATGGCGGTCATCGTTCAGAAGCTTGTAGGTTCCCGGCACTTTGACAGATTTTATCCCGACATTGCCGGTGTAGCAAAGTCATATAACTTTTATCCCGTAGCGCCGCAAAAATCTACCGACGGTATAGCAATGGCGGCGCTGGGGCTTGGCAAGCAGGTTGTTGACGGCGGGAATGCCGTAAGGTTCTGCCCGAAGTTTCCCCGGCATCTCCTGCAGTTCTATTCAGCAAAAGAAACTATCCGCAATGCACAGCAGGAATTTTATGCTCTTGATATGATAGGTCACTTAAATAAGGATGCTGCTCATCCTCCCGATCAGTTGGTAAAGCGGTTTAACCTGACGCAGGCTGAAGAAGACCAAACACTTAATTTTGTAGGGTCGACCTATTCTGTTGATAACGATGCGGTTTATGACGGGGTAGGAAGGCAAGGCAGGCGCATTGTAACCTTCGCGCCGATCCTTAAGCATAAAGTTTTTCCCCTGGCTGAGATATTAGAAATGCTTCTCGATCTGGGTACTTTCGGTATGGGAGTCCCGGTTGAGATAGAGTTTGCAGTTAACTTAAACATTCAAAACGGGCACCTGAAAGATTTTGCAATGCTTCAGATGCGTCCCCTGGTAATAAGCCAGGAAGTGGAAGAACTCGACGTTGATAATTACAAACGGGATGAATTGCTCTGCCTGAGTAATCAGGTGCTGGGCAACGGCGAAATAAAGGATATAACAGACATTGTAGTTGTGGATATAAATAAGTTTGATAGGTCAAAAAGCCTTGAAGCGGCGAATGAAGTAAGCATAATTAATTCGAAACTTCTGGATGAGAAAAAACCGTACATTCTGATCGGGGTAGGTCGATGGGGAAGTCTCGATCACTGGCTCGGTATTCCGGTAACATGGGACCAGATTTCTGGCGCGAGTGTAATTGTGGAATCAGGCTTTAAGGACCTCGATGTTGTCCCTTCGCAAGGGTCCCACTTCTTTCAGAATATAACTTCGTTTAAGGTCGGATATTTTACGGTCAGTTTATCGGATGATTCCGGATTTATAGACTGGGAATGGCTGCACGCCCGGGAGCCGGTAGAGTCGCTGAAATACACAAAGCACATCAGATGTGATAGTTCTTTTACCGTAAAGATTAACGGTAGGAAAAACAAAGGAATAATTATTAAACCGAAGGATTAATCTGTCATTCAAAAAATATCCCGTAAGATTTCAAGATCGGTTCTAATTCTTTCTGATAATTGCTGCACAATGTTTACACATTGCCGGGCGTACTTAGTCATTAAACATTACCGCATACATTTCAATTTAACGTTCCGTTATATCATTTGGTAATGCTCGTAAAAAGCCTTGGCGTTTTACTAAGCGTGCCGGGTTGGTTGAGTAACTTTATTCTTACGAGATTTTGAATTTCAGCCGGAAACAATGCTCTAACTGAACTCTCATCGGGGCAGTTTGCAGTCATATAAACAGCACCGCTGAAAGAAGAGCTGTGGTTTTGCATGTACGGGCACATGCCGCATCCGTCGTTCCGGATCATTTGAAGCCTTCCGTTTGAAGACTGCATTAATTGATAAGGGCATACTCCCGCTGAACCCGGGATCGTGATAAGATAGGTGTTCATTGCCCCGGTTTTTTGCACCTGCTTATGCTGGGGCTGATTTAAAAAGGTTAACCCTAAAAAAAGTATGGGGAAAACCGACATGAAAGCAATTCCCTTTACAGATAAAAGCCTCTTCTTCATATTCGTATCCTTCTGTTTGTTTGTGAAATTAATTTTTCCGCACGTATAATTTCGATTATAAACTAACTTCTTTTTATCATAGAGTCAAGAAGGAAATCAAGTCTTAATAATCTAAATCACCGCTTAAATATTTCCGGCTGTCCAGATGCGCGTGTCATTATGAATTTTCTTTTTATACGTAATAGAGCTTGAATCTTTGTAAAATATCCCGCCAAATTAAGCCTTATAATTTGTTCCGCCTTTGCTTATTTTTGATAGCCAAAATTGAAATGATTTATGAAGATTGCAGTTTTATTATCAGGCGGTGTCGACAGTTCCGTTGCTTTGCGTTTGCTTAAGGATGAAGGACACAACATAACCGCTTTCTATTTGAAGATATGGCTTCAGGATGAATTTTCTTTCCTGGGCGACTGCCCGTGGGAGGAAGACCTGAACTATGCAAGAGGCGTTTGCAGACAAGCAGATGTTCCGCTTGAAGTTCTTCCGCTGCAGACTGAGTACTGGGAGACTGTGGTGACCTATACAATTTCTGAGATTAAGGAAGGACGCACTCCCAACCCGGATATGTTCTGCAACAGCCTGATTAAGTTCGGTCAGTTTTATGATAAGATTGATAACTCGTTTGAGAAGGTTGCAAGCGGACATTATGCTAAGCTTGATTTCAACGGCAGGAAATATCAGCTAAGAACAACGCCGGATAAAATTAAAGACCAGACGTATTTTCTTGCCTACCTTACACAGCAGCAGTTAGCACGGGCATATTTTCCGCTTGGGAATTTAAATAAAAAAGATGTTAGAAAACTTGCGAACAAATTCGATCTTCCTAATAAAGACAGGAAGGACAGCCAGGGTATTTGCTTCCTCGGTCAGATAAAGTTTAATGAGTTTGTAAAGCATCATCTTGGCGAAATAAAAGGCGACATTGTTGATATTGACAGCGGCAAGAAAGTCGGCGAGCACAACGGATATTATTTCTATACAATCGGGCAACGCTCAGGCTTAGGCTTATCCGGCGGTCCGTGGTACGTTGTTAAGAAAGATGTTGTGAATAATGTAATTTTTATTTCAAGAGAAAATCTTGCAAATAAAGCTAAGGATACTTTTGCTGTTGGCAAGTTCAATTGGATCGCGGAGGAAGTTCCGGTAAAGAAAGATTTATCTGTAAAGATTAGACACGGCGCAAACTTTTACAGATGCTCTCTTAATTTTAAAGATGTGGGAATTGCCGAAGTAAAGCTTAATAAGCCCGACCAGGGAATAGCGCCGGGTCAGTTTGCGGTTTTTTATGATGACCATTTATGTCTTGGTGGGGGAGTGATACTTTAGCATAGCGCATAGGGCTAATCGCAAAGCGTGTGTTCACATGGATTCTTAGTCTTAACTCACTTTTGAAATTTCGACTTGAATGTTAAAGCCAAGCGAATTAAGTATTGACTCATAATCTTCCCACGTTATCGTGAAGTTCTTAACATCAGCAAGTCCTATCCTTGATACGGCAGAATTTATTTGCTCAAAATATTTTTCTTCGAATTCAGAATCGTTAAGTGCATTTTCTGCCCAGTCTACTAACTCTTCTTTACCGATTTTATGAATTAAGAAGTCATTAATCTTTGCTGCAACTATGTCTCGCGTTATCATAATTTTTTATGTCCTTTATCGACAGGATATTTTTCGTGTATTTCAACTAACTGGTTTCTCTCATTATATATTTCCTGATAAAACTTAAGAGAGTTCTCGTTTTTATCAACTATCTTTATATAGACAGCCTTCCAGCCATATCTACCGTTGATTTCTTTTAGATATTTCCTTCCGCCATCTTGAGTTTGAATCCATTCCTTAAATTTTTTTTCGTTTAACTTTCTCTTATCCATTAGGATATTATTATAAAAATTTTAGAGAGAAATTACAGTTTAATTTTTAATTTAACAACTACATTAATAAGAAATACAATCTACGCAATCGACCCTAAATAAGGTAACCGAAGTCAGTCTAATACTCTCTACACAATATATGCTTTGAAATATGAAACAGATAGTCTGTTTTTATGAAAATATTATAAGAGACGTTATGAAATATATAGTTGGTGAAAAAGGGACAAAAATTTCCATAATTGTTCCGTCTAAGAGGTGGAAGAAGAAAAATTCGGACTATAAAAAACTACAGAAAAAAGTTGAATTACTTACAGGTCTTAAAGAAGCGCTAAAGGGAACCAAGCATTCCAAGAAAGAAACTAAGTTTATAGATTTGTTCAATACCGTAGAGTCTGGACCGCATTATAATTATAAGAAGCAAAGGAAAATTTAATCAGCCCTTACACATACAGTGCGCTTCCAAAATCTCTTCTGTGTCTAACCGTAATTTCATTTTCTTCGCCAAGATATTTGAATAGAGCAATGCATGCTTTCCTTGCGCCGTCATCATCCAATGTCCTGTCATTCCGGATTACTTCTATAAAATTATCTAAAGCGGAATCGAAATTTTGGTCATGAATATTGTCGATAGCTTCAAGATATAAATTACCTGCAGGGCTTTCCTGCAGTCTGTTTGGATTATTTTTTAACTCCAGTAAGCGCGAGATCGTCCTGATGGAATCAACAGCTTCGAAGCTTTCAGAGCCTTCATCAATTCCTTCGATAAGACTTAGGCATTTTTCTTTATCCTTAAAAAGAAAAAGCTTTGCCAGCAAAATTCTTGCTTTCTCGTTATCAGGTTCTTGTTTAAGAATATTCTCAAGTACTTTAACAGCTTTGCCGGTCTCGCCGTTTGTAATTAGAGCCTCTGCAGCAACAAGCTGTGTACTGTTTTTACCAGGGATAGCTTTCTTCAGCCAGTCCCTAATCGTGTTTTCAGGAAGGGCGCCGACAAATTCATTTACAACTTTGCCTTCCGAAAATAATTTTACATTGGGTATGCTTCTGATACCGAATTGGGCAGCCAGATCCGGGTACTCATCGGAATTTATCTTTACAAGCTTCCAGTCATTTGCTTCCGAGGCAAGCTTTTCAAGCACCGGGCTAAGCATTTTGCATGGACCGCACCATTCCGCCCAGAAGTCTACAAGCACCGGAGTCTTATAGCTGGTTTCCAAAACATCTTTTTCAAAATCATTCATGTCGAAATTCATTTAAGTCTTCCTGGCTGTTAAATTTTCCTAAAAATAATTTATCCCGTAGAAATTAGATGTGACTTCTATTTTTAAGTTTCATCCTTGAGATAAATTTTTTATTGTAATTGCCGGAATCCCAGATAGTTGCCGTCCGAAAAATAATTTTTCCTTTCATCATTAAACTGTACACGGAGAGAAAAAATATTTTCATGTTTGCCGTGCGGATGAACATGCAGTAAAATAAAAAGTAGTAACCTTAAATAAAAATGACGGTCTAATCCAAATATAAAAATGAAAGTTGCTATGAGAAGAAACTTACTTGTCTTAATTGTTATTCTGACTACCTGCGTTTATGCACAAAAGGATAATCCGGGGAAAAAATTAATACTAAAAAAGACAAATGCTGAAATCAAGTTAGACGGAGAAATCGATCCGGTCTGGAGTACCGCGGATTCCGCTACTGACTTCTTCCAGCTAAATCCGTATTACGATAAGAAGCCGACCTGGCGGACAGTGGCAAGAGTTTTAACTACCGATGATGCAATCTATTGTTTGATAATTTGTTATGAAGACAGCAATTACATTCAGCCTTTCACCGGCACGCTGGATAATACAACCGGCGAATACGTATCGATGATGCTCGATACTTTTGACGATGATAAAACCGCCTACAAATTTATTGTCTCGGTTTCAGGAGTAAGAAGCGATTGCATCCTGATGGACGACGCAAGAAACAGAGATTACAGTTGGGACGGGATCTGGTTTGCGAAAACCAAAATTTATAGCTGGGGCTGGGTGGCTGAGATGAAAATTCCTTACAAGTCGATCCAGTATAACAAGAACTTAAGCTATTGGGGATTGGACTTCGACCGCTGGATACCCGCTGCCAACTCCGAAGATCTTTATTGGAATAAATACGAAAAGAACGAGGGACAAAGAGTTTCAAAGTTCGGCGAGCTGGTTTTTAAAAATTTTAAGCCCGGTGTGAAAGGATTAAATCTTGAGATTTATCCCGTCGGAATTTCCAAAGCAACCTACCTGGAAGGCAGCAAATACAAAGTTGATTTCAATGCCGGTCTGGATATTATGTACAATCCTTCTTCCGAGCTGAAATTTCTTTTAACCGCCAACCCGGACTTTGCGCAGATAGAAGCCGATCCGTACCAGTTTAACATTTCGCAGTATGAAACTTATTATAATGAGCGGAGACCGTTTTTTACGGAAGGAAGCGATATCTTTACGGCTTCGGGCAAGGAAAGGACAACGGGCTTTTATAGTCCGCTTGATTTATTTTATTCGAGAAGGATCGGCAAAAAGCTTCCTGACGGGAGCGAAGTGCCGCTGATATTGGGTGCCAAGGCTTTCGGAAGAATCAACGATTGGTCCTACGGCGGCTTTCTTGCAGAGACCGGGCAAAAAAGTTACGCAGATAACGGAACAAATTATACGGAGCCTCAAGCTCTTTTCGGGGCGGCAAGAATAAAAAAACAGTTCGGCGAAAATTCATCTATAGGTACATTAGCTGTTGTTAAACAAACCAAAGATACTACTTACGGTGTTGTAGACATAGACGGTGCATTCAGACAGTCGTCATGGCAGCTTTCATATCAGTTGGCGCGCTCGGTAATAAATTCCCGTGGAGACTATGCGGCTTCTATCGGCTTTGTCTCACCAGGTAAGAACTGGTGGGTTCTTGGAAGAAACAGATATTTCGGAAATAACTTTAATATAGATCAAGTCGGATACGTTCCATGGATTGGGACTGCTGAGGTTACCTGGCTCACGGGTCCGAACTGGTTTTTTGATAAGGGTTATATAAGCGAGATTTTAGTGCTTGGCGGATTTTATACTAATTACAAACATGTTGAAGACTATACCGATAGAGCCGCAATTCTGGATTTTAACATGTCATTCCGGGACAACTGGAGGTATGAAATTACTCTTAACTTTGGAAAGTCCAAGGACCGTGGGGTAAAATATGATTTTTACGAATTAGATTATAACGGCAACTTCAATATCAGCTCTAATTGGAATGCCGACTTCTACGGGGGCTATTCCAGAACTTACAACTTTAACCGTGATTATGTCGCATTCTATTCCTGGTTCGGTGCGGACTTCCAGTGGAATGCAAGCGATATACTTCAGCTTGGGACTTCTTATAACATGTGGATTGAAGGAAATCCGGCTGGAAACATAGAGGACATTACCTATGATGCCCGACCGTATTTTTCAGTAACGCCGGTAAACAATCTTAACCTGCGGCTGTACGTAGATAATTTATACGATGCATCCTCACAGCATCTTGAACAACTAATAAACGGATTTCTCTTCTCGTATAACTTCTCGCCTAAGAGCTGGATATATTTTGCATATAACGAGCTTGACAACAGAAGCGATCAGTATGACGCCGCAGGAAATTTACTTCCGCAAAAAATGCATGTTGCCGCAAGAGCCGGGGTCTTCAAAATAAAATATCTTTATTATTTCTGAAGGCTTAGTTCTTGTCATACTTTGGTTCCCAGAGCTCAATTTTATTTCCATCCGGATCCTGTATCCAGGCAAAGCGCCCGTAATCATATTCCTCTATACTGCCGGAAAGTTTAATACCTCTTTGTTCGATAACCTTGATGAATTCATCAAGGTTATCGACAATGTAGTTAACCATAAAGGAAGAGCCGCCGGGATTAAAATATTCCGTGTTTTGCGGGAAAATTGACCAGACCGTCTTTCCATGTTGATCCGGGTTATCATTACCTCTCCGTGGAAAAGATACTGTTCCGTCTTCCATATTAAATCCCAGTTTTTCTTTATACCAGGCTTGCATATCTTCCAGGTTATTCGATTTAAAGAATATTCCTCCGATCCCGGTAATCTTTGCCATTTAAACTTCCTTTGATTAGTTGATTTATCTTTTGCAGCCCGGAAAATGTGCCCGGTGCCGTTAGAAACCTATTTGTTTAGCTGAACTTAATAAAAATTATTAACATTCCGGGTACTTTATCCGATAATGGATTTAGGATGATAGCATCCTATTGAAAGAGTGTGAGGCTGTTGTCGTTACAGTTGATTACTGTTGCTATTCTTGGTGGGTAATGGATTAATTTGTTAATCTGCTGCGAGGCAGCCGTTCGGACAAAACTCCGGGTGCGGAGTGTGTCCTATAAGTTTAATAAAAATGAATAACGAAGAAATAATAATAAATAGCGAGCTTGGCGAAAGTACTTTTACGGATTTGAAAATTTCGAAG
>JBJKRP010000154.1:0-9232 GCA_046704565.1 Ignavibacteriaceae bacterium
AAGTAATGGGAAGCGAGAATGTCCGCCTTGCATACGAGCAGGAATTTGTGGATAAATTCCCGGACTGCGAAATAGGCGCCATGCCCCCTTTCGGAAATTTATACGGCTTGGAAGTTTACGTTTCAAAAGATCTGACCGAAGATGAGGAAATAGCATTTAATGCATGCTCTCATTCGGAGCTGATTAAAATGGCTTATAAAGATTTTGAAAGGCTTGTTAAACCAGTTGCACTGGACTTTTCGTTCCAGTCCATGCTGTAAATTCCGTAATGAGCATACTGCATAGCCATGAAGTTATCGATAGGCTATGGCTGATGACGTTCCTGACGTTAGTCTTGACTTTAGCCTATGCTTTATCCTCAATCACCTTTTCATCGCTTTAATTTTTTCGGCTGACTTCTCGTAAATATCTTTGTTTACCTTTGCCAGAATTATCTTCTCCAGATTGCGGACATTATTAAGGCTGTTGAAGAACCCGATGCAGACTTTATTTTTCCCGTCGCATACTTTCATTATACCATAATTCCTGCCGTCAAAAATCCCGCCGCTTAAAGATTCAATATCAGGATACGCTATTATCAATTTCTTACTTGAAAAAATAAAACCGCTGCAGACGATCTTTTCCGCGTCGGCTTCAATTCTGGAAGGTATTATTTTATACATCATAAGGAAATGCTTGTTCATGTAATAAAGAAGAAGCAGGGTAATTAGAAACGGGATCAAATTGAACAGCGAAGCATTTAAGCCCGATACCGAATCATAAAGGATAAACAACAGCAATGCCGATGCCGGGATATTCCCAAACCTGTAAATCAATTTTGAGATAAATGGATAAGTAAAGACCTGCATATTCACTCTTTGGAAACCGGAACTTATAAGCTCCGGGTTCTTACATCATTTACAATAAATTGCTTGCTAACTCAGCAAGCTCGGATCTTTCACCTTTCTCAAGGTTAATATGGGCATATAACTTCTGCCCTTTAAAATGATCTATCAGATACGAAAGCCCGTTAGACTGCGAATCCAGATAAGGATGATCTATCTGATAGATGTCTCCTGTAAAGACAACCTTTGAGCCTTCACCGACGCGCGTAATAATAGTTTTTATTTCGTGCGGCGTAAGGTTCTGCGCTTCATCAACAATAAAGAATATCCTCTGCAGGCTTCTGCCTCGAATATAAGACAAGGGCTCGATTACCAGCTTTTCGTCCTTGGTCATATTAGAGATTAACTGGCTCTGTTTGTCCGTCTCTGAAAACTGGTCCTGTATTACCCGCAGGTTATCCCACAACGGCTGCATGTAGGGTTCAATCTTGCTTTGAACGTCGCCGGGGAGAAAGCCTATGTCTTTGTTGCTTAAAGGAACTATAGGGCGGGCAACAAAAATCTGCCTGTAAAATTTTCTAACATGAAGCGCACTGGCAAGTGCAAGCAAAGTTTTACCGGTACCCGCTTTTCCGGTAAGTGTTACTAAAGGAATATTATTGTTGGTTAAAGCATCAACGGCAAATGTCTGTTCGGCATTGCGCGGCTTTATTCCGTAAATAATATTCTTATCTACCTTGCGGATGTTTTCCATTTCCTGATCAAGGTAGGCTAACACAGAACGGCTGGTATTCCTCATTATATAGAATTTATTCGGAACCGCGTCGCCGTTCAACCTGCCCAGCACCTGCTTTGCAGGAACTTCGTAGGGGGACTGGAATAATTTCACAATCAAATCATCGTCGAAGTCTTCAATTATTTCTTTACCGCTGTAAAGCTCTTCAATGCTATTTACTCTATCGGTAGTATAGTCCTCCGCTAAGATACCGAGAGCCTTGGCTTTCATCCTTAGGTTAACATCTTTTGTTACTAATACTACTGTAGCCTTATTCTTATACTTCTTATTCCAATCCAGAGCAACCGATAATATGCGATGGTCCGGAGTATCTTCTTTAAATATTTCCTTTATCTCTTGTGAAATCGAGCGGGCTACGCCTATCCGGACTTTGCCCCGACCTTTCCCCATCGGTACGCCGCCGTTAAACAATGCCGTACCGGTCATAGAGTCGAGAGTTCTTGCAAACTCTCTCGCATTCAAATTGATTACCTGGCTTCCGCGCTTAAAATGATCTAACTCCTCAATCACTGTCAGTGGAATAACCACATCATGCTCTTGAAACTGATGTATGCTGGTTGCATCATGCAAAATAACATTAGTATCGAGGATAAAAATTTTGGGGGACTTTCTGGGTCTGGATTCTTTTGCCATTTCTATTCTATAAACCTTGAGCGAAATTAATCACTTCCATCATTTTTTTCAAATGAACATGACGGAAATCAGGTTGGATTTAAAATCTCTATGCAATATATTTGCTAAACTTTTTTTAGAGAAAATTGCACAAGATAATAATTCAACCCAAAATAAGTTTATTTGAAAGAGTCTATGACTGAAGGTCCCGCTTTTTACGGGACTTTTTTTTGCTTTTGTGTATTAAAATTTAATAACCTGATAATTAGATGAATAACATGACAAAAACTGCAAAGCTGGTACTGGAAGACGGATCAGAATTTACCGGAACTCTCTTCGGATATGAAAAAAATACCAACGGTGAAGTTGTTTTTAACACAGGCATGGTCGGATACCCGGAAACTATGACGGACCCTTCCTACCGGGGACAAATCTTAGTGTGTACCTTTCCTTTAATTGGTAATTACGGTGTGCCCGGCGGCGAAAGAGAGAACGGACTTTTTAAGTATTTTGAATCCGAGGCAATCCATTGCCGCGCTTTGATAATTTCGGATTATTCACACGACTATTCCCACTGGAACGGCAAGCGGTCTCTTGACGAATGGATGAAAGAGCAGAAAATTCCCGGCATCTACGGAATAGATACAAGGATGCTGACGCGAAAGCTCCGCGAAAAAGGAACGATGCTCGGAAAAATAATTGCCGATGAAAGCTCCAGTATCGATTTTGAAGATATAAATAAGCTTGATCTTGTCGGAGAGGTAAGTATAAAAGAACCGGTTGAATATGCACGGAATAAAAAAAGAATTGTTCTTGTCGACTGCGGTACGAAGAATAATATCATCCAGGCTTTTTTAAAAAGAAATATTACCGTTATGCGGGTACCTTATGAATATGAGTTCTCCAAAGAAAAGGCGAATGGAATTTTAATTTCAAACGGACCCGGCGATCCGAAAATGTGCAGGTCTACAATTGAAAATACCCGGAAAGCAATGGCGTCAGGAAAGCCGATTTTAGGAGTTTGTCTCGGCAGCCAGATAATGGCTCTTGCTGCCGGTGCAGATACTTACAAGCTGAAGTACGGACACCGAAGTCATAACCAGCCGTGTAATGAGATGGGGACGAAAAGAAGCTATATAACATCGCAGAATCACGGCTACGCAGTTAATGCCGAAACTCTGCCGGAAGACTGGCGGGAGTGGTTTATAAACGATAACGACGGAACGAACGAAGGCATAATTCATATTTCAAAACCGTTCTTTGCGGCACAGTTTCATCCGGAAGCATCCCCCGGACCTGATGACACAGAATTTATTTTTGATATGTTTCTACGTGCTATTAAATAGAGAGAATAAGGAAAAATGATTAAGCGAGGCAAACCAAAAAAAGTTTTAATATTAGGATCAGGCGCACTTCAAATCGGGCAAGCCGGCGAGTTCGATTACTCCGGCAGCCAGGCTATTAAAGCGCTTAAAGAGGACGGGATTACTTCCGTTCTTATAAATCCGAACATAGCCACCATTCAAACTTCTGCAAACTTCGCCGACAAAGTCTACTTCATGCCTATCAAGGCTGAGTTTGTCGAAAAAATTATTCAGAAAGAAGAGCCCGACAGCATACTTCTTCAGTTCGGCGGACAGACTGCATTAAATGTAGGAGTCGAACTTTACGAGAAAAAAATTCTTGAGAAGTACAAGGTAAAAGTACTGGGCACGCCGGTGGAAGCAATAGAATCTACCGAAGACCGCCTGCTGTTTGCAAACAGGGTTACGGAGATCGGTTTAAAGGTAGCTTTGAGTAAAACCGCAGGCAACGTCGACGAAGCAATTTCCGCCGCAGAAAAGATCGGCTTCCCGGTAATGGTTAGAATTGCTTATGCGTTAGGAGGACTTGGTTCCGGCATTGTAAACAATAAGGAAGAATTGACTGAAAAAGCACGGAGAGCATTTACATTCACAAATCAAATTTTAATTGAAGAATCTCTTTACGGCTGGAAAGAGGTTGAATACGAGATCGTCCGCGACAGGTTTAACAACTGTATAACAATCTGCTCGATGGAGAATATGGACCCGATGGGAATCCACACGGGTGACAGCATAGTTATCGCGCCTGTTCAAACTCTTTCCGCTGCAGAAAATTTTAAGCTCCGCTCTATCGGGATAAAATTGATAAGACATCTCGGCGTTATCGGCGAATGCAACATCCAATACGCATTGGATCCGAAATCCGACGACTACAGGATTATCGAAGTAAACGCAAGATTAAGCCGAAGCTCCGCATTAGCATCAAAAGCCACCGGCTACCCTCTGGCATTTATCGCAACAAAACTGGCGCTTGGATATGCTTTGAATGAGGTTGCAAACATTATTACACAGGAAACGTCAGCCTGCTTTGAGCCGGCGCTTGACTACGTCGCGCTTAAGTTCCCCCGCTGGGATTTGCAGAAGTTCAGACAGGTAAGCACTCTGCTCGGCTCCGAAATGAAATCGGTCGGCGAGGTAATGTCTCTCGGCAGAAGCTTCGAGGAGGTTCTTCAGAAAGCTATAAGAATGCTGGATATAGGCATGAAAGGTTTTATCGGCAATAAAATTTCCTTCGATGATCTTGATAAACAGTTAGCGCAGCCTACCGATAAAAGAATTTATGCTATTGCCCAGGCTTTAAAAGAAGGTTATTCAGTCGATAAAATTTACGAACTGACAAAAATAACCAGGTGGTTCATCTTCAAGATGAAGAACATAATAGAGACGGAGAAAAAGCTAAGCGGAATTAAGCTCAACAAGATATCCGAAGATTTAATGCGTGAAGCTAAGATGAACGGATTCTCGGATATTCAAATAGGGCAGCTTGTAAATGCTACCGAGTTTGAAGTTCGGAACTATAGAAAGAGTCTCGCAGTAACTCCGGTTGTAAAGCAAATCGATACACTTGCGGCTGAGTACCCGGCGCAGACAAATTATCTCTATCTAACTTATCACGGAAAAGAGAACGACATTCAGCTCGGTCAGAAGAACCAGATTGTTGTACTCGGAAGCGGCGCATACCGCATCGGCTCCTCAGTTGAGTTTGACTGGTGCTGCGTAAATGCAGTGATGAGTCTAAACAAGCTCGAATACAATACGATAATGATAAACTGCAACCCGGAAACGGTAAGCACAGATTACGACATCTGCGATAAGCTGTATTTTGAACAGTTAACATTCGAACGTGTTCTTGATATCTGCGAAATTGAAAATCCGGAAGGCATCATAATCTCAATGGGCGGACAAATTCCGAACAATCTTGCTCTAAAGCTTCACAACGCAGGGATAAACATCCTCGGTACCTCCGCTAAGCAGATTGATAATGCCGAAGACAGGCACAAGTTTTCTCAAATACTCGACCGTCTTGAAGTTGATCAGCCCGAATGGAAAGAGTTAACAAGCCTTGAAGAAGCAAAGGAGTTTGCTAAAAAGGTTTCTTATCCTGTCTTAATCAGACCGAGCTATGTTCTAAGCGGCGCCGCCATGAGCACGGTTGTTTCCGATGATGAACTCGAAGAATATCTTAAGAAAGCTTCGGAGATAAGCCGCGAACACCCGGTTGTTATAAGCAAGTTTATCACCGATGCCAGAGAAATTGAAGCCGACGCCGTTGCCGAAGATGGCGAGCTTTTCTGTTATGCAATTTCAGAGCACGTCGAGAATGCAGGCGTTCACTCCGGCGATGCGACTATCGTTCTTCCGCCGCAAAGGACTTATCTTGAAACTATGAGACGGGTAAAAATTATTACGAAGCAAATCGCAAAGGAGCTGAAGATAACCGGACCCTTTAATATCCAGTTCATAGCAAAGGATAACGATGTTAAGGTAATTGAATGCAACCTGCGCGCATCCAGGAGCTTCCCGTTTGTCTCCAAGGTCTTAAAGATCAACTTTATTGATATTGCAACCAGGTTAATGCTCGGAGAAAAAGTTCCGAAGCTGGACAAGTCATCCTTCGATGTTGACTACGTCGGCGTTAAAGCACCCCAGTTTTCGTTTACAAGATTAAAAGGTTCCGATCCTATACTCGGCGTTGAGATGGCTTCGACCGGTGAAGTCGCTTGTCTCGGCGATGACTTTAATGAAGCATTCTTGAAAAGCTTTTTATCCACAGGCTACAGGATCCCGCAGAAAGCTGTTATGCTTTCCACCGGAAAGGCAAAAGACAAAGCCGATTTTCTAAACGAAACGAGGAAGCTTTTTGAAATGGGATTAAAGCTGTATGCGACAAACGGCACTGCAAAATTTTTAGGCGAACACGGAATTGCTGCCGAGGTACTTCACTGGCCGCTTGAAAAAGAGGAACCGAACATTATCACCTATCTGAATGAAGGCAAAATAGATCTTGTTATTAACATCCCTAAGAACGAGGAGAAGTACGAACTGGACAATGACTATTTAATCCGCAGGAAAGCAGTTGATATGAACGTCAACCTCATTACAAATATCCAGGTTGCAAAAAGGTTTGTTAAGTCGCTTTCAAAGATGAAAGATCTTCCGGTTAAAAGCTGGGACGAGTATAACTAAAGTGGTGGTTTTCTTCACTATATTCTTTACTGTTTATTCGGCATTAAATTTTTATATTTTTATTAGAGGTTGGCAGGCGCTGGAAATAGCTCCCCAGTATAGGATTTTATACGAGATAGTTTTCATCTTTGTTTCGTTTTCGTATTTAATTACAAAATTTTTTACAAAGCTTCTTCCTGACTTTCTTTATGACATAATGATCTGGATCGGTTCGTTCTGGTTTGCATTTATGCTGTATTTTTTCCTCGCTATAGTTTTAATTGATCTTCTAAGACTGACAAATTTCCAGTTCCATTTTTTCCCGGCTTTTATTTATCACGATTATCTTCGGACCAAAGCAATAACCGGAGCTATAGTATTAATTATAGTTTCTTTAATAACTACTGCGGGATATATAAATACAAGAATCGTAAGAATTAAAACATTAGAATTAAACCTGCCGAAAAAAGAAAGCGATTTGAATAGCCTGAACGCAGTCCTGGTTTCGGATATTCATCTCTCACCGATGGATAATGAAAAATTCCTTTCGAAGTTAGTAGCCAAAATAAATTCACTGAACCCCGACATCGTTTTTATTGCAGGCGATCTTTTTGACGACAGCGCGGAAATACTAACAAACAGGAACATCGGTCCGGCGCTGCTGAAGCTAAAGCCGAGGCTTGGCGTATTTGCCTGTACCGGCAATCATGAATTCATAAACGGAATTGAAAGCGCTTGTGCTTACATAAGGAACCACGGAATAAATCTTTTACGAGATGAGTCCGTAAAAATCGGCAATTCATTTTATATAGTTTCCCGGGATGATAGAGCCATGCGGCAGTTCGACGGGAAGAGGAGACAATCCCTTACGGATTTGATGACAAATGTTAACGGGCATCTCCCTGTAATCTTAATGGACCACACTCCTTTTGGCTTGGAAGAAGCTGAAGAAAATAATATTGATCTTCAGCTTTCGGGACACACCCATCACGGTCAAATGTTCCCCGCCAACCTGATTACTAAAATGATTTACGAACAAAGCTGGGGCTATCTAAAGAAAAACAAAACACAGTATTACATTTCGTGCGGCGCCGGAACCTGGGGTCCGCCTGTAAGGATCGGCAGCACATCGGAGATTGTTAATCTGAAAATTAAGTTCGCAGCACAGATTTAAGCCTGCCTACCGGACTGGCAAGTCCGTGCTGCGACTTTTAATCAGAAGGTAAAGGTAACGCCAAACTTGAACTGATCATACATCAGCGGAGCTGCCGATTCAAACGGCCAGTTCATCTTGTCTTTCCTCAATTCATACATGCCGTATGACAATGCATTCTTCAGAATGAAGCTTACTACTGGCACCGCATAAGGAGAAGAATCCTTTATCTCATCGACGAAGCTGTCAATTCCCCATTGCCCTGCCGCTTCTATAAGTGCGCTGCCCGCCCACTTCCAGAATAAATGGCGCGGGAAAATAACCGAGCGTTGATAGCTGGCATCGAGCGCCAGATGCGGAATAACCTGGAATTTAACTCCGCCTTCTGCACTTGTACCGAAGCGGAATGATTCGTTGAACAAGTTTGCAGCGTTAATATCATTTGGGGTTAATGGTGCATCCTGCATCCTCAACTGCGACCAATCAACCGAATATGCATAATAAGGAATAATAGCCGCACCGCCAAGCTTATAACCGTATCCCGATGCTCTGCCGAATCCGAAACGCCACAGATCGGTCTTAAGCTCACCTGTATTTATTGTACCGCCGGAAAGATTCGTCGATATGCTGCTTAAATAAAAATATTTGAAATTATAACGCAGGATGTTATCGTCAAAATCGCTTCCTGATTGACGTGTGTAGCCGAGCTTTAACTCCATAATACCCGGCTTAGCAAATGTTTCGTTGAAATTCTTTAAGCTCATGCTTGAAAATCCATAGTCGAAGGATATTGTCGGTCTGCCTCCGCTGAAGTCCTCGTTGAAGCAATTGAATCTGAAACCGTGATGATGTCCCCACCATTCTCCTCCGCTTCCGGTCGAGTCTTCATCCTGAGCAAATGAATATGCAAAGCTAAACAAGCACAAAGCTAAAATAAAAAGTAACTTGCTTCTGAACATTTTTCTACCCTTTCAAATTTGTTTTTGATTTCGTTTTAAGTCACCCGTTGATGTCAATCATCATGCCGGAATTATTTCCCCGGCTGCAATGTATATTGACGTCAATTTAAAAAAGAAATGGATATTTTTTGATACACCGTTAAAATTATTTTGTACAGTCTTGATAATTAGATTTATGTTATAAAAACCTGTATAAAAAATTTACCGCAAATTTAATTTTGTCTGAGCGGCATCAGACCGGAAAATTGTTGAGCAGCATATATAAATGAAAAGCGGTTATATCTTTTGATAAATTTCTTAAATGGCTTATACCCGGAAGTTAAATATCTTGTCCAGAGGAGTATTCTTTTCTGTTCTCC
>JBJKRP010000155.1:0-3536 GCA_046704565.1 Ignavibacteriaceae bacterium
TAGGATACAGGTTTAAAGGTGTGGAGTGAATTAAAATCAAATCTATATTCTTCGCGTGTTTATCTATTCGAGTTAGTAATTACAACTCTCTTCATAATTTTATTAATGATTATCATTGTCGGCTCTTCTGCGCTGGAAACCTGGTTAATACTTCTTCTGATTTGCTCAGGCATCATTCTGCTAAATTTCCTTGGAAAGAAAAGAAAGAGAGAACTGGAGGAGATAAAAAGGACAATAAATAATATTAGGCAAAATGTCTATACACAACCGGAAGAGATTAAACTGGGGAAAAATCTTATGGTACTTGAAGGCGATATCAAGCTGATGTTCGAAAAGGTTAAAGGAGATATAGAAAGCATGAAGCGTCTTCAAAGAGTCCGTTCGGAATTCCTGGGGAATGTTTCGCATGAGCTTAGAACGCCTATCTTTGCGATCCAGGGATATCTTGAGACGCTGCTCGGCGGGGCTATTAACGATGCAAAGGTAAATAAATATTTTATAGAGAAAGCCAACCAGCATACAGTTAATCTGAACAATCTACTAAATGACTTAATCGACATTTCAATGATTGAGTCGGGCGAGATGCGTATGAGCTTCAGGTATTTCAAAATTGATGATTACCTGAAAAGCTTTGCAAACGAGATAAAGCCGTTTGCTGAGGAAAAGAATCTGGAACTTGTTTACAAGCCGGTAAGGGAGAGCCTCCAATTATTCGGCGATAAGGACAGACTGCGGCAGGTGCTGAATAATCTTGTTCAGAACGCTGTTAAATATACCGAAAAGGGCAAGATCGAAATTTTTGCTGAGGAAGAAGCAAAGACCGGAAAAATTACCGTGAAGGATACTGGTATAGGTATTCCTGATGAAGATTTGCACCGGATATTTGAAAGATTTTATAGAGTAGACAAAGCAAGGTCCAGGGCTGCCGGAGGTACAGGGCTGGGTCTTGCAATAGTAAAGCATATTGTTGAGGCTCACGGCTCAAAAGTAGAGGTGAAGAGCAAGGTAGGTGAGGGGACTGAGTTCTCTTTTTGGCTGAAGAAATAGATATAGACGTCAATTTGTATAGTTCTGGAAAAGAGAATATATAGTGCCGGATGCTGCTATGCCTTTTAACGGACATTATAAATAAAAAATCTTAAAGAACGATTTGAAATTTCACATCCTTTTCTTAACTTTGTTTTCTAAATTTTAGATAATGAGGTTAAAATGTTCGCGGTTGTAGATATACAAGGACAACAATTCAAGGTGTCGGAGAATGCACAATACTTCGTTCCGAAGCTTATTGAAGAGCCTGAAAAGAGTGTTACTTTTAAGAACGTTCTTATGCTGGTGGACGAAAGCGGCACAAAGATAGGCAGCCCTTATGTTGACGGCGTGAAGGTAAAAGCAAAGGTTCTTGCACATCTCAAGGATGACAAAGTCATAGTGTTCAAGAAGAAGAGAAGAACCGGATACGATAAGAAGAACGGTCACAGGCAGCAGTTAACGAAAATTGAAATTACAAAGATCGGTTAATTAAAGGAGTTTTAGCTATGGCACATAAGAAAGGTCAAGGATCATCAAGAAACGGCAGAGACAGCAATGCACAGCGTCTCGGCGTAAAAAGATTCGGCGGCGAAAAGGTAGTAGCCGGTAATATTTTGATTAGACAACACGGGACAAAGTTTCATCCAGGCGTTAATGTTATGAGAGCCGGCGACGATACTTTATTTGCCGTTGCAGACGGCGTCGTTAAGTTCGAGACTAAAAGAGGCGACAGAAGAATCGTCAGCGTAGTAACCGAATAAGATAAGTAATTATAAAAATAAAAACCCTCCTAGCGGAGGGTTTTCTGTTTTAAATCAATAGTCTAAGTGTCCTGAATTTCAAATTTAAAACATTTGAAATGAGAATTTAGAGACCCAGTCTTCCCATATCTTCAACAAGCTTTTTAACGGCGTTAACAGAATTATCGAGAAGAGTCTGCTCGTCTGCGTTAAGCTTAAACTCAACCACCTTCTCAACACCGTTTGCGCCAAGTACTGCAGGTACTCCTACATAATAACCCTTTATGCCGAATTCGCCGTCAAGATAAACGCATGCAGAGAGTAATCTCTTTTCATCATGAATTATTGCCTCAGCCATCTCAACTGCAGAGGCAGCCGGAGAATAAAAAGCTGAGCCTGTCTTAAGCAGCTTTACTACTTCGCCGCCAGCCATCTTAGTCCTTTGCACCATTGCGTTCATAACTTCTTTGGCTTTGGAGGCATCTTTGTATTTTCTTTCTAAGAGTTCCATAACCGGTATCCCGTTTACATTGGCGTAACGCACAATGGGAACCATAGTATCGCCATGTCCTCCTAGCACAAGAGCATTAACATCTTTCACAGAAACACCAAGTTCCCATGCGATGAAGGTTGCAAATCGGGATGAATCTAAAACTCCCGCCTGCCCTAAAACGCGGTTCGAGGGAAATCCTGAAACTTTCTTAAACAAAGTGACCATAGCATCAAGAGGATTAGAAATTATAAGTACGATTGCGTTGGGCGCATTTTCTTTAACGCCTTCTGCAACAGCTTTCATAATCTTTGCGTTGGTTGTTAATAAATCGTCGCGGCTCATACCAGGCTTTCTGGGAAGCCCGGCAGTAATAATAATCAGATCGGAACCGGCAATGTCTTTATAACTGTTGGTTCCTGTTACCTTGGAATCAAAGCCGTTTACCTTAGCAGCCTCGGCAATATCGAGCACTTTACCTTGAGGCAGGTCTTCGACTATATCGAAAAGAACCACGTCGGCAAGCTGTTTGGAAGCAATTAACTGCGCCAGCACACCGCCGATCTGTCCCCCGCCGATGAGAGCAATCTTTTTTCTTGACATAATTTAATCTCCTAAAAAATTTAAAATCTTCGAGTGGTAATAACGAGCACACCCCGTAATTTATCACTAACACTTATTCAAAAATAAAAATGAATTTGTCTAATTGCAAAGGCTATGGGATGTGTAAGCTTGAGGTTAAGGCTAAAGATGAGAGATAGCAGTTGGACATTCCCTCATGCAAACATGCTTTCATACAATCATATTCTCATGCCTTTATTCGGATTCAATTTAGCATAAAAATAATTTTAAAAAACCGCTGAAGGAATTTAAATATTCATAACTAAGATTGTTTCCGTGCCGGTGGGAGTAACATTGTATTTTACTTCGTCCATGTAAATTTTCATAAGATACAAGCCGCGACCGGAATCTTTCAACAAATTTTCAGGCTCGGTAGGGTCGGGTACTTTTTCAGGATCGAAGCCGCTTCCCTCATCCTTAATTTTAATGATCAGCTTCGCGTCTTCCAGGTCTACATCAATTGAAACTATTTTTTCTTTGTTGCCCTTGTTTGCGTGTATGATTGCATTAGTTGTGGCTTCGGTAACGGAAAGAAGCAGTCCCGGCAGCTTTTCTTCTTTTATGTGAAGCTCAACTGAGAAGTAATTAACGAATTCCTCAACAGTTATAAGATTGTTGGGATCGCTTTCGATTTCTAAATGATTTTTACTTTCCGT
>JBJKRP010000156.1:0-4265 GCA_046704565.1 Ignavibacteriaceae bacterium
ATATTTCAGCAATTGCATTTATAAGGTTAGTCAACGACGTACCGGTCTCGTCTGCAGCGCTCATTACCGCGTAAATATTTTGAATGGTGAAGTCATCTTTTTTACCAAGCATATTTAACCTGTGCCTTTGCCTAAGCAGATTTCTTATTTCTTTCTCAACCGGCTTCATCTTATCCTTTGCCGACGCCTGAACATAAATATATCCGATATAATTAATATTGAGGACCCTGTTTAAAGCGGTATTCAACGGTACAAAAATAAAATCGTCTTCATTAGCACCGTCATAATTTACGCCTTTGGCTTTTAAGGTGCCGGTTACCCGAAAGGGGATATTATTGATCATGATCATTTTCCCGACAGGATCAATATTGCCAAATAATGCTCTTGAAATTTTTCGTCCAATAACCACAACGCGCAAAGACAGTTTATTCTCTTCATGATTAAAGACACGACCGGAGGAAATCCGGTAATCTCTAATCGAAAAGAAAGAAGGTGTAGTGCCTATTAGAGTCGTATTAGTTACGGTACCCTTATATTTCGCACTAACCATTTGCTGTTGAGCCGGGGCAACCGCTTTTACGAAGCTGCATCCTTCATCAATAGCATCAGCATCTCTTAATTTTAAAGTCGTTACATGAGATGTTTGAATCTTTCTTCCGAATGCCTGTTTGTAGGTTCCGGCAGAAACAGTTATTAGATCCTTTCCCATGGCTTGTATCCGGGACAGCAAGGCTCCACGTGCGCCCTGTCCTAATGCAACTGTAACCAACTCACATGCAATGCCGATAGCAATACCGGCTAAGGTAAGCATTACGCGCAGCCTATTTAATAATAATAATCGGCGAACGGATTTTATGATTCTCCACTTTTTTTTCATATTAAGCTAATGTAATGTTTGTGCCGGCTGCAAACCTGCGGCTCTTTTCGCCGGGAAAAATCCTGCCGCAATTCCAACTAAGACTGATATGATACAACATACCACAATTGCAGACCAGGAAATAATAAAAGGTACATTCATCATTTTTGTCATAGGAATGAGAAAAAGTATGCCTAATATTATTCCTAAAATGCCTCCCAGGATAGTAATAGAGGAAGCCTCAATAAGGAATTGAGATTGTATATCATTTGATTTTGCGCCGACAGCTTTCCTTAGCCCTATCTCCTTAACTCTTTCACTTACCGAAAGCAGCATCAAATTGACAACTACAATTGCACCTATAATTAAGAAAACACCGGAGATTAACGGCAGGTAAAGGCTAAACATCCTGTCCGCACCCTTAATCATTTGTGCAATCGCTTCGGGAGTTTCGACCATAAAGTCATCAGTTTCATTTGCATTTATATTATGTCTTTCCCGTAAAATTTGTACAACCTGTGCGGCATTAGAATTAATTTGACTTTTATAGGCGACAAGAAACTTTGCTGCAAAAACATAATCTTCATTAGCTACACGCTTCAGTAATGTGTTTAATGGTATTATTATTTCATCATCCTGGTTCATACCGTGCGGGTCAAGACCGCGCGGACCAATTGTACCTATCACCTGGAATGGAATGCCGTCCACTTCTATCTGCTTTCCAACAGGATCGGAATTAGGGAATAATTCTTTCCGCACGTTAGGCGCAAGTACGGCGACGCGGGCAAGCGATTGGTTCTCGGCTTTAGTAAAAAATCTTCCTTCTGTAATAGTATAATTCCAAACACTTACAGCGGAAGCCTTATGTCCGTAAATATTAACAGTTGCGTTTTGACTGTTAAATGTTGCCGTCTTATCAAGCGATATCTGAAAGGCGTCCCAATCTATAAAATTGCTTATCCTCCCGGCAACATCTTCAAGATCAGAAAGCTTTAATGTAGTTGTCGGATTCATTTGTGCCTGCATCCCGTGCATGCTTGCTCTGCCCGAAGCTACCAGTATATTATTAGAGCCGAACATTTTATTTATACGCGACATTACCTGCTTCTGTGTTCCGCTTCCAATCGAAATAATTATAGTTAATGCAATAATACCGATCATAACGCTAAGCATCATAAAGGACGCTCTCAATTTATGAGTCATTGCGACTTTAAATCCGCTTTTGACGATCCGCGTAAAACGAGATCTATTCATTTTTACTCCTAATAGTTATGATATTGTTGGAAAAGGCTTCAAAGGAGATTTATCACCTACCGACCATTTATGACCGAAAGGGTCGGTAAATCCGCCTTGTCTATGGATTCCCCATGGTGCCTGATGATCTTTAATATCATCAAGACTGCCTGCTGCGCCTCCATTAAGAGCGCGGGCAATAAACCCGTCCGGGTTGTCAACAAAAAATTCAATTCTTGCCGTTGTTGTTTCGAGTTCCTTCGGGCTATTAAAATTATTTCCGACAGATTCATGTAAGAAAAACGGAGCGCCTTCAATTTCCAACCCTGCTACCGAGCCTAAGCTCCATAATAAACGCGCGCCGAGCGCTTTCTTATACCACTCTACTGCAGCGGGCGTATCCTGAACAGCCAGCATAACAGTTATGACGGGAGATGATAATTGAGATGCCATTGAAAGTTCCTTTCTATATTGTTCTTTTTTATTTTCTACTTCTAATTTAAAACTATGCTTTTCAGCTAATTGTGCTTAAAAATTATTTTGATTACTAAGCAGGCTGTTCCTCAACTTTTCCATCCACTATTTTAAATACTCTGCCGGCACTGGCGGCAATATTCATATCGTGTGTGATAAGAACAATCGTTCTGCCGGCATCATTTAGATCTTGAAGAATATTCATAATATCCCTGCCGGATTGAGAGTCAAGGTTGCCGGTAGGCTCGTCGGCAAGGATTATTTCGGGATCGTTTACGAGCGCGCGTGCAATTGCTACTCTCTGCTGCTGTCCGCCGGAGAGTACTTCCGGAGAATGATTCATTCTTTCGCTTAGTCCGACAAGATCAAGAGCCTTTTCAGCAAGCCCGTTAATGTTTGTTCTATCAGAATAAATTAAAGGAAGCTCAACGTTTTCCTTTGCCGACGTTCCCGGAAGAAGATGGAACTGCTGGAAGACAAAGCCTATTTCTTTGTTGCGTATCTTAGCCAATTCGTCAATCCCAAGAGCAGCGACCTCTTTGTTATTCAGCCGGTAGCTGCCGGAGTTAGGAGTATCTATCAACCCAAGAATGTTCATCAGCGTAGATTTGCCTGAACCGGACGGACCAACGATGGCAACGAATTCTCCCTTTCCTATTTGAAGACTTACATCATCGAGAGCCTTAACTGTTTGTTGATTTTCTTTGTTGTAAGTCTTCGACAAATTTTTTATTTCTATCATCTTATTTTCCTTTTTAGTTAATAATTACCTTATCGCCCTGCCGCAAGCCGGAAGCAACCTCATAATAATTTTCATCGCTTATCCCCGTGGCTATGAATCTCTTTTCAGCCTGGTCTTTAGAAAGAACAGTAACATATTTTTTTCCTTTCTCATCAAACCTTACCGCTCTTTTAGGAACCGTAAGAACATCATTCTTGTACCTGGTAAATATGCTTGCAGTAGCGTCCATTTGAGGACGAAGCGTTATGCCTTCACGGTTTTCTATTGCTACTACCGCGATTTAATTCACAACATTATTTTGAATTACGGCATCAGGATGGATGGTCTTTACGACACCGTCGATTGTTTCACCCGGATAAGCATCTACGTAAAATGCGACCTTCTGACCTATTTTCACTTTACCTATATCGGTTTCATCAACATAAGCACAAAGCTCCAATCTATTTAAATTTATTACCGTTACAAAGGTCGGAGAAGTGAAGTTTGCGGCAACAGTTTCTCCCTCCTGAGTAGTAACTGATGAAACGACGCCATTTATCGGAGAGAGAATTCGTGTATAATTTAATTGAAGATCAGCCAATTCGCAGCCGGCTTCCGCTTGTTTTAATCTGGCGCCAGCCGACTCAAACTTTTGCGATGCAATATCAAATTGTATCTTGGCTACGGCGTTTTGCTTATTTAAAGCTTGATAACGCCGTAAATCTATCTGGGCATATTTCTTTTCTACTTCGGCATTTTCTTTTTGCGCCAGAGCTTCACCCAGTTTTGCCTTATAAATCTCCGGGTCTATAACTGCAAGTAATTGATTCTTCCTTACGTTAGAACCAATTTCTACGTATAGATCCCGCACGATGCCTGAAACCTGGGCACCCACTTTAACTTCAGCGCCGGTTTCGGCTCTTATTGTACCGGTTGCCGTCACCGATTGTGTGATGTCTGTTTTTTGAACTTTGATATAAT
>JBJKRP010000157.1:0-3793 GCA_046704565.1 Ignavibacteriaceae bacterium
ACTTTACAACAACGACGTTCAATCATTCGTCAACATCATTTCCATTAACCGGTGCACACACTTCTGTCTCATGTCAGTCCTGCCATAAAGGTAACGTTGCATCAACACCGACGGACTGTTATAGCTGTCATGCAACAGATTATAATAATACGACCGATCCGAACCATGTACAGCAGAATTTTTCACATGACTGTTCACAGTGCCATAATACTACCAGCTTCGGGGATGCTAATTTCAATCATAATAATACGGGCTTCCCATTGACAGGAGCGCATACAACAGTTTCATGTCAATCGTGCCACAATGGAAATTATAATATCACGACTACAGCATGCTATTCGTGCCATGCGTCGGATTATAATGGAACTACTAATCCTCCACATCAGGCGGCAGGTTACCCGACTGACTGTACTCAGTGTCATACAACGACGACATTTACCACGTCGACATTTAATCATACGCAGTTCTTCCCACTTACAGGAAACCATAATACAGCATGCGCAAACTGCCATCAGACAATCTCTAACTTCGCAGTTCATTCATGTAATGCATTCTGCCATAAGAATGCACATCATCAGAACGAGGATTGTTATACCTGTCATCCAACCGGGCAGGGCGATTGATAGTTATTAGATGTATTTGTTGAATTATGTTGTTTGATAGTTTGGAATTTTATGAATAAGAAATTGAATATTATGTTTAAGATAATTGTATTTATGATCTTGCTTTTCGGCGCTGCATTAGCGCAGAGCCAAAAAAAGGTTAAGAAGAAAGGAACTGTATCCTTCGAGACTTCCCAAAATATTTACGTAAGGTTCGAAAGTACCGACGGCATCTCGATAGGGGATACTCTTTATTTCGAAAGAGGGAGAAGAGATATTCCCGTAATGATTGTGCAGTTCAAATCTTCTCAGTCCGTTTCAGGAAAAAAGATATCAAAGCTGGATATTAAGGTTGGTGATGAGCTTTCTACTATGGTTGAGGAGAGCAAGCCCGCAGCTCCAATTGTTTCTTCCGCAGGAACTGAAAAGGACACAAACCTTATAAACGATAATAATAGTATAACCAAAGCCAGCAAGTTTAATATTCCAAAGAACAGATCAAACTTTTACGGGAACATTAGCGCAAACTCCTTTACTAATTACGCAAACTATTTTAACAGCGTAGGGATTCAGCGGTGGAATTATACGGTTAATCTTCATGCCGAGAACATTGGCGGAAGCCCGGTATATTTTACAAACTATATGAACCTTGACTATATGAGCTCCGAATGGTCAGATGTAAAGGCAAACCCGTTCAATAACTTAAGAATATATGATCTGGCTCTGGGATACAAAGTAGACGGCTTCAACGCATGGATTGGGAGGCATATAAACTATAATATTGCCGATCTCGGTCCGGTAGATGGCGTTGAACTGGAAAAATCCTTCCTCGGAAACTTTGCAGTCGGTGGCGTAGTAGGCTCCCGACCAAACTTCTATACGATGGGTCTCGATGGAAAGTTATTTGAATACGGCGGATACATCACAAGGTCCGATTCTGCTAACGACGGCGTTATGCAGAATACACTTGCTATTTTCGAGCAGACCTATGGCGGTAAAACAGACAGAAGATATCTTTACTTTCAGCACACCAATACTATCATACCGAAGCTGTATCTTTTTGCTTCTTCCGAAATTGATTTATATAAAGAAGAGAATAATACTCCAACGAGTCAATTCTCCTTAACGAGCATGTTTCTTAATGCTGAATTTACGCCTGTGAACTTCCTGTCGGTTAATGTTTCATACGATGCAAGGAAGAACGTTGTGTATTATCAAACATTCAGAAGCTTTCTGGATAGTCTTTTTACAAATGAAATGCGTCAGGGAGTGCGTTTAGGATTCTTTGTAAGACCGGGATTCGGACTGTTCTTTAATCTTGCAGGCGGCTACAGCTATCAGAAAGGAGACCTGAAGCCTTCTCGCAACCTTAACTTTTCCGTTACGGAGAGCGAGCTGCCTGTCCTCGATATATCCGCAACCGTGAACTACAATAGAATATTCGGCAGCTACCAGAATGGAACTATGTACGGCATTACTCTTATGAAGTTTATTCCTTTTAATGTTACTACACTTTCGGTAGGCTTCTCAAGAATTCAATATAACTTCGGGAATGCTTTATCTGCTTTTGTCCAGAAATCTGTCACCGCCCAGATAGATACGCGAATATTCGGTCCGCTCTTCTTTAATTTTTATTATGAGGGAGATTTTGACGGAGTTACCACGTACAACAGATTTATGACCGGCTTCAACTACAGATTTAGATGACTGGATTCATTTGAATTGTTAACTTAAATTTAAATGCTATTATTATGATTTAGAAATAAGATGAAAAGATTTTTAGACTTTATTCGTAATGTAAAGCCGGTGTATTTGTACGTAGGCAGCTTTGTAATTATTATAATTGCATTGTTTATCTTTGCCAACGTCCGCAATGAAAAGCACGCCGTAAAGAATCCTGAAAGGATGGACGTATCGGATGAGCCCATTCCAAACGACCCTATCCATAACGCATTAAAGAACCCCATTGCGGAGAAGCCGGATAAAAGCAACGTTATGCCGGACATCATGCAGCATATGAAAGACTTAAAACAGGCTGTTGCCGCTCATCCCAGCGATACTTTGAAACTGAGAGAGTACGCAGACTTTCTTGCACAGGCTCAGATGAACGACAAGGCTATAAATTACTATCAAAAGGTCTTGAGGATTAATCCAAGAAGAGTCGATATTATGACTTCGATGGTTTATATTTTTTATTCCGAGCATAATCTTAAGCAGGCTGAAAATTATTTGAATAAGATTTTAGCCGTTAACAGGAATGATGTAGATGCGATGTATAATCTCGGTGCTGTTTGGGCAAATGAAGGCAACAGGGATAAGGCAAAACAGCTCTGGACAAAGATTGTAAGAGACTATCCAAACTCTCCGCTTGCTCAAAAAGCGAAAGCATCGTTAGACCAGCTTTAATTTCTGTCGGATCAACTAATTATGTATTCAAGAAGAATAAGACATAATTGAACGACAAATAGGGTCGCTGCAGAAGCGCATACTTATCACAGTCTCTAATGGCTATTTGACTAAAACAAACCCAAATTGCCCGCAGACATAATCAAATTCAAATTAAATTGAATTGAATTAAATTCGGTTTTAGGTAATATTAATGCGACTTTTTGTCAGATCATACCCGTAAATTGTAAGATCAATTTAGTTTAAGCTAAGTTGATGCTAACTTAAACTAAGATCAACTTAATTCAGCTTAAGTTGCATTCATCTTTTTGTCAGATCATATTAGCAATTTGTCAGATCAATTTAACTTAAGTTGAATTCAATTAAGGCGGGGTAGCTGGTCACTATCGGTCAAACATCACATTGTACATTTTCTGCAGTTACATCAATATAATTTATCTCTTCTTCCTAATCATGAGAATTATCAATCCGGCTTTTCCATTCCAGAAACAGGCTGCAGTTCAATGCAGTAAATTTTCATAAGAAAACAGGACATTTTTCATCTTTAGAAATTTTTGAACAATTGGTACGGAAACTGCCGATTACCTGAATTGAATTATTGGAATTTGAAGATGAAAAACATAAAACCAATTTATATATACGGCGTCGGCGTGATAATATGTGCGCTGGTGTTTATATTTCTCTCTCAAAAAGAGGAAGATAATTATACAAAAGATGCGGGCGGTAATATAACTAAACAAATGCCGCATGATAAGATCCACAGCGGGTTAACGGAGCCTGAACAG
>JBJKRP010000158.1:0-3984 GCA_046704565.1 Ignavibacteriaceae bacterium
CATTTATCCACAGATCCTTTCCGTACAAATTACGATTTTCCGTAAAGATAACACTGTTGCCTTCAAAGTTAGCGTTGATCGAGTTATTAGCGTCATCGGTATAATTACCCGAATAAGTATTCTGAAAGACTATCTTGCCGTTAGGGAGTCTGTAATCCAATATAAGGCTTCCGCCCATATTTCTCGAAATGTTAACGTCGTACCCAAAGTTCGCGCCGGTTATTTTGTAAGTCGCCTGACCGTAATCGGTATTGCCCACACCGACAAATGCAGGGGTGATAGAAGCAGACTGACCGCCGCCGTCGCTCTTGTCCATATTTCCCTGTAAGAATACGCCAAGCTTATCATTAAAGAAGCGGTTGCTTACGCTTGCCCAGTACTTATAATTATTCGGAGTATGGTCCTGCGAATTGTAGCTTCCCTGAGCCATAGCGTCAAAATGAAATCCGCTTGGCGCTTCCCTCAATCTTAAGTTAACTACGCCGCCGATTGTATTTGCATCCATATCCGGGGTAAGAGCCTTTATTACCTCAATTCCCGAAAGCAGGTTCGACGATATGAAGCCTAAGTCTACCGACCGGTTGTTCATGTCGGTTGAAGGCAGCTCGATGCCGTTAATTAAAATCTGGTTTAATTTAGCCTGAACGCCGCGGATAACAACCTGGTCGCCGTTCATTAGGGACACGCCCGGTAAGCGGCTTAGCGCTGTTGCTGCGTTGTCATCGGGCAGCTGGTGTATCTTTTCCGATGATACTACGTTTATTATAGTATTGGAAGTAAGCTGCTGGTTTATAGCCTGCTGCTGTCCTTGAGCCTGTGCAGTTACTACTACTGTTCTTCCTTCCAATGCCTTTGCTACAAGTTCAAAGTTTCTCGTCATGGTTTCACCGGCATTTACTGTCACCGAAACCGTATCCGAATTGTAGCCGATATATGATATGATTATTCTGTGGCGCCCTGCGGGAATATTGGCAATAAAATAATTTCCGGAAATATCCGCTGCCGCGCCAAGGGCTGTCCCTTGCACTATTACGTTTGCACCTATAAGAGCGCTGTTGCTCTCTCTATCCAGCACCTTGCCTTTTAGTGTGCCTGACTGGGCGAACATAGAGCCTTGAAAAATTAAAATGAGCAGAAAGATCAGCAAGGGAGCTATCTTGCGTTGTGAACGGTAACCATCAATGAGCATTGTTCCTCCTAAGAATATTTTGTTAGTTGACTATAGTATTTTTTTTAACAAGTTTTATTACGATATTCAATACCATCTATCTGGGCAATCGGTTTCATAAACTTAGAACTTACACTCTCTAATTAAAAGCCACTTTTAATCTTGAACTAACCACATCGAGCCTGTGAAATAGTAAGGTTTATATTCCTCACCTTCTATTATATATATTTTATCTTGAAACTTCACTATAAAAATTTTTATTACTGAATTTTTGCACTACGATTTATTTCATGTACGATAGACTTGGTCAGTTGTTAGATATTCAGAACGAAACATAGCTATACATAAAATTGATTCAAAATAACTTGAACCGTTTTAATAATTAAGGAGAAAAATGTTTTCAAAAGAAATCCCTCTTCTCTTTTTTGATTCTTTATAATCATACATGAATGTAAAGTCTCGCTCCTTCAAAATATCTAAACGTATTTAATGAGCCGCTTTGTTACTTTCTCGCAAACTCATGCCGATAACCTAATAAAGTATGTACAAAAAAGCAAGGAATAAAAAAAATTTTTTAAACTTTTTTTTTACCGGGGTACCCCTTTAGTCCGGCATAATTTATTATTATCCATTTACCTGCAATTACTTTTATGCGCCCATCCTCGTGTATCTTATCTCCTGGCGGCTTCTTCTCGCCGGTTAGAATATATATGAATCCTTAGGCTGTCTTCAAAGAGACAGGGGTCCCTTTTAGAAATGTTGTATTGTTTCTTTATATTTCTTTAAATATTTCTATTTATTTTTTTAGCACGGCAAGAATCCAACAATGAACATACTCGGCATCTCGGCATTCTACCATGACAGCGCAGCCTGCCTTGTAAAGGACGGCAGTATTGTTTCTGCCGCACAGGAAGAAAGGTTCACAAGGAAAAAGCACGACTACAATTTCCCTTCACACGCGATAAAGTTCTGTCTTGATCATTCCGGTTTAACTTCTTCCGATCTGGATCTTGTTGCCTTCTATGATAAGCCGTTTCTGAAATTCGACAGGCTGCTCGAGACTTATGTTGCCTATGCGCCTGCCGGGATAAGATCATTTATTAAGGCAATGCCCCTCTGGATAAAGCAGAAGCTCTGGATGAAAGACTACATTCAGAAGGAGATAAATTTTAACGGCAAAATTATTTTTCCCGAACACCACGAGTCTCACGCAGCATCTGCATTTTATCCCTCACCTTTCCATGAGGCTGCAATATTAACGATGGACGGCGTCGGCGAATGGACAACCACAAGCTTCGGCATAGGCAAGGGCAATGAGATTGAATTGCTCGAGGAAATAAAATTCCCCCACTCGCTCGGTCTTTTATATTCTGCCTTTACTTATTACACCGGCTTCAGGGTAAATTCCGGCGAGTATAAGGTAATGGGGCTGGCGCCTTACGGCGAGCCGAAGTATAAAGACCTTATTCTGAAAGAACTGATCGACGTTAAGGACGACGGCTCGTTCAAGATCAACATGAAGTATTTTAATTACTGCGCAGGACTGACTATGACGAACGAAAAGTTCAATAATCTTTTCGGAGGCAAGCCAAGGAAGCCTGAGTCTAAGCTTACGCAAAGAGAAATGGATCTTGCCCGCTCTATCCAGGATGTAACGGAAGAGATCGTACTGAAGATCGGGAGATATGTTCATAAAGTTACCGGCATGAAAAGCCTTGTGCTTGCCGGGGGAGTAGCCTTGAACTGCGTTGCAAACGGAAGGCTTCTGCGCGAGGGTCCCTTCGAAAAGATCTGGATTCAGCCTGCGGCGGGCGATGCAGGCGGTGCGGAAGGTGCTGCATTAGCCGGCTGGTTTAAATATTTAAATAATCCGAGAACGGTTAATGAGGCTAACGATTCACAGCAGGGCTCTTACCTTGGTCCCGCGTTTTCTGATGAAGAGATTTTGGAGTTCTTAACAAAGAACGGAATACCTTATCACAGCCTTAATGCTGACGACGTCCCGGAAGCAGCTTCGGATTTAATTGATCAGGGAAAAGTGCTCGGCTGGTTCCAGGGTAGGATGGAGTTCGGACCGAGGGCTCTCGGAGCCAGATCTATTATAGGCGATGCACGCTCGCCAAAGATGCAGTCCCTTATGAACCTTAAAATTAAATTCAGAGAAAGCTTCCGCCCCTTCGCTCCGTCGGTTCTTGCTGAAAGCGTCTGCGATTATTTTGACATTGATACCGAAAGCCCTTATATGCTTCTCGTCGCTGAAGTGAAGAAAGCAAGACGCAAGCAGGTTGACGGCAAGACGGCAAATCTTTTTGGAATTGATAAGCTTAACATAATAAGATCGGACATCCCCGCTGTTACGCATGTAGATTATTCAGCCAGGATACAGACAGTACACAAGGAGACAAATCCTCTCTTTCATAACCTGATCACAAAATTCTATCAGAAGTACGGCTGCGCGGTAATTATAAATACCTCCTTCAACGTTCGCGGTGAGCCTATTGTCTGTACACCGGAGGACGCATACAAATGCTTTATGAGGACGAACATCGATCATTTGATAATCGGGAATTTCCTCCTTAACAAGGATGAGCAAAAGCCCCTTGAAAACGACTCGGACTGGAAAAAAGAATTTTCACTTGATTGAAGCTAATATGATACTCGAAGAAATAAAAAACATAAAAGATTCAAAGCGGGATTTAAAAAAATTCGGTCTAACTGTCGGCATAGCATTAATTGTAATTGCAGTGCTTCTGGTAGTTACCGGGAAGAGTTCGTATCCATATTTCGGCGCTGCAGGATTCCTGCTTACGGCAGCC
>JBJKRP010000159.1:0-3290 GCA_046704565.1 Ignavibacteriaceae bacterium
CCTGCAGCGTTAGGCAGTGTCTCGTATGGCTGGACAAAATCGGTGCCGAGAAGCGTCAGCATCTTAGCATTAAACTTCCCGGCGATCTTCCATTTTAATCCAGCAGAATGATTTGACACAAGTACGATCGCAAATTTCACTCCATCATTAACAACAATCGGACTCGACGGATCATTAAAAACGTTATTAAGACTTTCTGCCGAAGCAGACGCTGTTGCGGATTGTAGATCTAATGATCTTTTTACACTTAGTAGTTTTGTATTAATAAATTTTCCCGTACTATCGAAATCGAATGCAACATATGCATAGCCCAGAAGCTGGCAAGTTTCACAGCCGTTTCTTAACCGGTAGTTTACAATTACCCGCTCACCGTGATGCGGCAGTTCTTTCTCTTCCGGGTAGCTTGTTCCCAACCTGCCGCCCGGGAATATCGCGATATGCTGAAAATCTTTTGCAAGCTCCCGGTAATCTTTGTTTTGATCAAATTCATCAATTGGGAGAAGATCATAAGAGTCGACGTCAACTAATTCAGGAGAGCCATTGATAAGAAAGCAGCCATCGCGGCTTGAAGGCTTGAATAAATAATAAACGTAAGCAGCATCTATTATACCTAATGGCTTGAAGCCGTTCATGTATCCATGCCCTTTTAACATTTCTGAAAACTTTACCGCCTGAGCCGAAGCCCCGGATGACCGCATTTCATCCAGGAAGCACTCATACATTCTGCCGGCTTCGAGAGATGAGCAATCGTTGTAAACTTTCTGCATAACGTCGCCGGAAGGTTTCCAGACCGCGGCAGCAGAAAATCCTTCATTAGAAGGGACAATATTTGTCTGAGAAAAAATTTCCGTATGAAATAAAAACGAGACGACTATGATAACTTTCAGAATTCTCATGGAATCTTCCAAATAAAAATTTTTCTCATTCGATAATTAATATTTTGAAATGGAAATATCAAACTAATTATCTACGTTATCCCGGCTCTTCGCTTAGCTACCGTTCAATGCCGAGTTGACTAAGAAGGAATGCATACTCCAGGGCAATTACCTTGAATCGTTCAAATCTTCCCGAAGAACCGCTATGCCCTGCCGACATATTGGTGTGAAGCAAAAGCATATTATCATCGGTCTTCATTTCACGCAGCTTTGCGACCCACTTTGCAGGCTCCCAATATTGAACCTGTGAGTCGTTAATGCCCGCTGTTACCAGCATAGCTGGATATTTTTTCCTTTCAACATTATCGTATGGAGAATATGAAAGTATATAATCGTAATATTCCTTATTATCCGGGTTACCCCACTCATCAAATTCACCGGTTGTTAGGGGAATATTTTCATCAAGCATTGTGGTAACTACATCCACAAAAGGAACCGCTGCAATTACCGCCTTGAACAAGCCGGGCTTCATGTTAATTACAGCGCCTATCAGCAAACCTCCGGCGCTTCCTCCTATGGCAAACAGTTTTTCTTTATTCGTATAATTATATTTTATCAAGCATTCTGCGCAGATAATAAAATCGGTAAATGTATTTTTTTTGTTAAGAAGCTTGCCGTCTTCGTACCATTGACGTCCGAATTCCTGTCCGCCTCTTATATGGGCAATGGCAAAGACAAATCCTCTGTTAAGAAGACTTAATCTCACCGAAGAAAAATCGGGATCGGAGCTTATACCGTAAGCTCCGTAGCCCGTAAGCAGCAGCGGGTTATTCCCGTCCTTGACCAGACCTTTTTTGTAAACTATTGATAACGGTATCTTCGTGCCGTCATCGGCGGAAGCAAGCACTCTTTCCGTGATGTAATTCCTTTTGTCAAAGTCACCGAGTACCTCTTCCCGCTTCAGAAATATTTTTTCACCGGTATCCATATTAAAATCGTAAGTGGAAGCGGGAGTAGTAAGCGAGGTGTATATAAATCTTAGAGTGCTTGATTCATATTCGTGGTTTGAAGTCAAATAGATAGAATAAGCCTCTTCCTCAAATTCAATATACCTCTGAGCGCGGTCCAATAAGTTAACGATCCTTACCTTTCTTAATCCGTCCTTCCTCTCCAGAAGCACCAAAAAGTTTTTGAAGACTTCAACACGTTCAAGCAGTATTTCTCTGCGATGAGGCACTCTGGTCATCCAATTTTTCTTTGACGGATTATCGACTTCAACTTCTACAAGCTTGAAGTTCTTAGCTCCGCTGTTTGTGGTTATAAAAAACTTATCTTCCCGGTGTTCAACATAATACTCGTGATTTTTTTCTCTCTCGCTTATCAGCTTTAATTCGCCTTCGGGTTTGTCTGCATCAATATAGCGTACTTCCGTTGCAGTATTGCTGTAGGATCCGATCAAAATATACTTGTCTGACTTAGTCTTGTTGACATAAACACTAAAAGCCGCGGCTGTCTCTGTATAAACCTCAACATCATCGGCAGTGTTGTCATTAATATCATGCCTCAAAACTTTATATGAACGGAGTGAGTCATCTTTTTTAGAATAAAAAATAGTTGCGCTGTCGTTTGCCCAGGCTGTTTCTCCCGCAGTACCGGTAATCTTCCCCGGAAATAGTTCACCTGTCTCAAGGTTTTTAATTTGAATTTCATATTCCCTGCCGCCTGAATAATCAATGCTGAACGCGAGCTTTCTATTATCGGGACTGACATTAATATGTGTTACGCTTATATACTCGCGACCCTGTGCCATCTCATTTATGTCTAGTAAAATTTCTTCATTGGATTCAAGCGTCCCTTTTTTCCTGCAATGAACCGGGTATTCATTTCCAGCATCATATCTGTGATAATAAAAATATCCATTTAATTTGTAAGGAACCGTTTGTTCTTCTTTCTTTACTCTTCCCACCATTTCCTCGAAAAGCTTTTTCTGTAAGTCTTCGGGATGCTTAAGCACCTGAGCAGTATATTTGTTCTCCGCTTCAAGATATTCCATTACCTTTGGATCGTTGATATTATTAAGCCAATAATAATAGTCAATTCGAGTCTGCGCGTGCCTGGTCAGTTCTTTCTTTATTTTATCAGCCTGCGGTGCTTCTAAATAATCTGACGAAGAATCAGCCGACTTATTCTCAATGCCATCTTTATACATAGTTAAATTCATCTTTTTCTAAATAATCTATTATTTGTCTCTTCCTGTAAAAATAGCCAAACATATTCCTTGGTCCGGTCTCTTAAATCAATGCGTAAAATTGGCATGAGATAAGCCCAAAAGGGACATTTTGTCAATAAAAATATTAGTAGTAAATTAACTCTGAATTTTTAAAGTAACTTGTTACACGATTATCGTAATTATCT
>JBJKRP010000160.1:0-24275 GCA_046704565.1 Ignavibacteriaceae bacterium
GGATTAGCACTATTCCCAAAGCAGCAATAAGCCACCAGAGATAAGGGAATGCAAGAGAAAAGAATCCGAGCCGCTCAGCCATATACCAGCCGGCAGTTACGGTAACAATTGAAAGTGTGGGCATGTAAAAAAGCATTCTCGGCATAAGCCTTACAATTATATTTTTTCTAGTAGCAAAATCTACTTTCCGTAAAATAGGACCAATCATGAAACCCATAAATAAATCGGTTCCCGTCCATAAAATTCCGCCAAAGACATGCACGAAGTTGATAAACCAGAGTGAGTGGGTTTGGATTGAAGATACGAGAATGCCTAACACAATAAGCACCCACCATTGTTTCTTTATCTGGATTTTAGGAATCGTTGAATCGATAGAAATATTACCTACGCTTCCGATATTTTCAATACTCATTGCTCTTCCTGATTTATTTTTGAAAGAAGATATAGTAGAACCAAACCGCCGGGTGAAAATAGAAATTTTGTTTTTAATTGCCAAAAATAAGATCAGCCAAAATTCCTTAGGGGAAATGCAGTCAAAGCTAAGCATCTTCTAAGGATTTTTCGACAAATTTTAATATCTTTTCGGGCAAATAAAAATTTTGTAATTCAAGCTTATGTCCGATAATTCAAATTCAATTTCGCAGAGAAAGATAGAGCATCTCGAATTGTGCCTTACCGACGATGTTGCCTTTAAGCGGAAGACGACCGGGTTTGAAAAATTTGAGTTTATTCATGATGCGATAACTGAGGTCGAGATTAGCAAGATTGATTTTAGGACCAAATTCTTCGGCAAGGAAATTAATTTTCCTTTCTTAATTTCCTGTATGACAGGCGGGGCAAAGGAAACTGAAAACATAAACGCACAGCTTGCTGCAGCCGCTAATGAATTAAATATTGCATTGGGAGTTGGAAGCCAGCGTCAGGCGCTTGAAAACAAGCAATTCAACGACTCTTATAAAATTATTAGAAAGAATGCACCGGGAATCCCGGTACTGGGTAACATAGGTGCAGCGCAGATTGCGAAGCTGAAAAATTTTGATGGTATAAAATACATAACGGATTTAATTGAGGCTGACGGACTTTTTATACATGCCAATCCTTTGCAAGAACTTCTGCAGAGAAAAGGGGAGCCGGACTTTAGCGGGCTTTTGCAATCGATTGAGAAGCTTGCAAATATTTTGGAGGTTCCGATAATTGTCAAGGAAGTCGGTGCGGGGATTTCCAAAGAAGCCGCCGAAAAATTACTTAATGCAGGAGTCAAAGGAATTGACGTTGCCGGCGCCGGCGGAACAAGCTGGGCTGGTGTTGAGATTTTAAGAAGTAATGAGACCGGGAATTACGAGTTCTGGGATTGGGGCTTGCCTACTTCTTACTGCATTCAGACCGTATCTGAGTTGAAAGACAAATTTGATTTTTTGCTTATAGGCTCCGGCGGAGTTAACGACGGCATACAAGCAGCTAAAGCTTTAGCTCTTGGTGCAGACATTGCGGCTACAGCAAGGATAATTCTTCATGAGCTGAATAAAACCGGTGCGGAAGGCGTTCAAACATTAATTAAAAGTTGGTTTGAAGTTATCCGGAAAATCATGTTCCTAACCGGTTCCGCGTCACTTGATGAGTTAAGAAATAACAAGTTGATACGAAAGGATAAACTAGCCTAATGAGGGGAACAGAAAAACAACTTTCCTTATTCCTCGAAAAAGAAAGAGAAAAAATTGAGCTTAAGCTTGAGCAAAGTCTTAATAAAAGAAGACCGCAGTCGCTTTACGAACCTGCATCCTATATAATTAAAGGCGGCGGAAAAAGACTTCGCCCGCTGCTGGTTTTGCTTTCGGTTAAAGCAGTCGGCGGCAAATTAAGCAATGCATACAACGCAGGCGCGGCTGTTGAGCTCCTTCATAATTTTACTCTTGTTCACGATGACATAATGGACAATGCCGACAGGAGAAGAAATCTTTTGACGCTGCACAAGAAGTACGATCTTAGTACTGCGATACTTGCCGGCGACAGCCTCCTTTCGGTCGCATACGAGTATCTGCTAAGGGACTGCAACGGGAATTCCAAAATAATTTTAAAAGAATTTACAAAAGGACTTATTGAAGTATGCGAAGGACAAAGCCTTGATAAGGATTTTGAAATACGGAAAACGGTCTCGCTTCAAGAGTATATCTTAATGATAAAGAAGAAGACTGCTGCGATGATGGAGATGTGCTGCCGCATAGGTGCCGTACTCGGCGGCGGCGGAAAGAAGGAAATTAATGCGCTGGCAGGATTCGGCAGGAACATCGGCATTGCATTTCAGATACATGATGATTTGTTGGACATCACCGGCAATGAAAATGATTTCGGTAAATTTGTAGGCGGTGATTTGGTAGAAGGGAAAAAGACATTTCTCTTTATAAAGGCACTTGAAAAATCCAAAGGTAAAGAGCGGCAGATGCTGTTGAAGGTTATCAAGGAAAAGGGAGTTAAGCATGATGAAATTCAAACATACAAAAACTTATATATAAAGCTGGATGTTCTGGACGAGGCATCGAGCGAGATAAAAAGATATACCCGGAAAGCCCTGGGCTCAATAAATATTTTGAAGGAAGAAAAATACCGCCTGTGGTTTTACCTGCTTGCGGATTCTTTAATAAACAGAAACAGATGATGGTTGAAAAGAAAGTTAAAATTATTAATAAGGCTGGTCTTCACACCAGACCAGCCGCTACAATTGTTAAACTGGCGGCAAAATATAAATGCGATTTTTATATTTCAAAAGACGGACTAAACATTAACGGCAAAAGCATAATCGGAGTGATGACTCTTGCCGCGGAGATGGGCTCCGAGATTATGCTGACCTTTGACGGCGAAGATGAGCAACAGGCTGCCGACGAAATTACCGACTACTTCAACAGAGGGTTTGACGAACTTTGAAAAATTTTAAACAAATATTTAAAGAAGCTGAAAATAAAATATCGGGCATAGCGGCTGCACCGGGAATTGTTACCGGCAAGGTTAATCTTTATTCAAAAGAGAAGCTTGAGATTAAAGACGGGGTTATCGACAACGTTGAAGAAGCAATTCAAAACTTTGAAGAGGCTCTTGAGAAATCAAAGAAAGAGCTAAACAAAATTTTCTCTATTGCCAAAGAAAAAATGGAGGGAAATAGAGCCGCAATTTTTGAAGCACAACTGATGATACTTGACGACCCTATTTTGATCGACAATATTAGGGATAGAATCAAGCGAGAGAAGAAGCAGCCGGAATATATAGTCAACGACGAGATATCAAAATACCAGCAGTTGATGATTCTTGCTCATGAAGAATATATGAACGAAAGAGCCAACGACATTGAGGATATTAAAAATAGAATCATCAGGAATCTCCAGAAGAAAAGATGGCAATCAAAAATTACTAACGATATAATAGTGGTTGCGGATACTTTAACACCTGCGGATACAATTCTGCTTTCGCGCAGCAACGTGAAAGGCTTTGTAACGGATCACGGCGGACTGACTTCTCATGCCGCCATTATTTCACGCTCGTTAAATATACCGGCGGTTGTCGGAACTCATAATGCAACCAAACAGATAAAGGAAGACGATACCATCATAGTCGACGGCTTTCATGGTTATATTTTAATTAACCCGACTGAAGAGCAGACGAACTTCTTCCGTACCAAAGCCGAGCACCTTGCCGAGCTTCAGAGAGGATTGAACGAACTGAAAGATCAGCCCGCCCAAACTACAGACGGCAAAGAGATAACACTGCTTGCAAATGTTGATGTTACCGGCGAGATCGAAATTGTAGTTACGAACGGCGCTAAAGGAATTGGTCTTTACCGTACGGAACAACTGCTGGAAGAGTTCGGCGAGTTTCCTTCCGAACAAGAACAGGCGGAAGTTTATGAAAAGCTTGCCACAAGAATTTATCCCGCACCGTTGACTATCCGTGCTTTTGATATTGGCGGAGATAAATTTAAATTCTTGAGCTTTACAGAGCCAAATCCTTTTCTCGGATTAAGAGGAATAAGACTATTACTTGAGAATGAAAAATTATTTAAAACCCAGATAAGAGCAGTTCTAAAAGCCAGCAAGAATAAAAACATTCAGCTGATGCTTCCGATGGTTACTACATTGAGCGAAGTGAAAAAGTCCTTCTCTATAATCTCAAAATGCAAAGAAGAATTGAGGGCTGAAAAAATTCAGTTCGATAGGAACATCAAGATAGGGATTATGATTGAAGTGCCGGCAGCAGCGGTAATGAGCTACGAGTTTGCGAGCGAAGTCGATTTTATTAGCATCGGAACAAATGATTTGATTCAATACTTAATGGCTGTTGACCGCGGCAACGATCTTGTCTCCGACCTTTACCAGGAGTTCAATCCTTCAATAATCAGGACTTTGAGCCACATTATAAAAGAAACTATCCGGGCAAACAAAACGATTAGCATCTGCGGAGAAATGGCAGCCGATACCCTTGCGATACCGTTGTTAATTGGGCTCGGAATGCCGGTACTAAGCCTGGCTCCAACAACAATTCCCTACGCGAAAAGAATTATTCGAAGCATTTCTTACCAGAAAGCAAAAAGACTTGCCGATGACTGCCTCACCTGCGCAAGTGAAAAAGAAATTACCGACAAGCTTGAAAGATTCTTTATTGATAACTCCATTACGAGGACCAGAAATATAATTTGATGAAAGTAACTATAAAGGAGTTCTTTGAAGAGAATTTTCAAATATTCTATTTCCCTTCTGACTTTAATTAGCTCATTGTCGTTTGGACAATACTATTCCTTCGGAAAGAATAAAGTTTGGTACGGAAAATTCTACTGGTAGGTATTAGCGCCTGACAATTAAATTTCCTAAGAAACATTTATCCGGACACAAACTCACGGCATGCTTCAGTTTATCGGCGGGATTCACTTGTTGGGTTTACTCCATTATTTATTCCTTTAACAGAGATTTACTAATTTTATAAAACACGGATACCTGAACACGCAATTTCCTTTTAGAAGATGAGTAGTTCAAAATTCTTGTCGGAATTTTCGCGGTACTTAGGGCAGCTACTACCTATTTTAAGCTTTAAGGTTGACGATATTTCGTTATAGGACTAAGAAAACATGCCGGGATGTTTTATATCTGCAAAAAATTCTCCAAATTAAGCTCGTAGTTAAAATTATTTTTGTTTATGCTGACTGTTTTAGAATCAATAAATCTTTCAACGGAATTTCTAAAGAAAAAAGGAATTGAATCTCCCCGTGTAAACGCGGAACTTCTTTTGGCTAAAATACTGAATTGCAAACGGCTTGATTTGTATCTTGCTTTCGACAGACCATTGAATGAGGATGAAACTAATCTTTACAGAGAGTTTATCCGCCGCAGAAGCAAATACGAGCCGCTACAGTACATTACCGGATCGGTAGAGTTTTATGGACTCGAATTTAATGTCAATCCTTCCGTTTTAATTCCCAGACCGGAGACGGAAATTATTGTTGAAAAGATAATCGAAGAAAATAGAGATAAGACTAATTTAAAAATATTGGATGTCGGAACCGGAAGCGGCATAATTGCAGTGTGTCTTGCCAAATATCTACCGGATTCAAAAGTGACTGCAGTGGATTTAAGCAATGATGCATTAACAGCAGCTAAAAACAATGCCGGATTGAATGCTGTTGAAGACAAAATAAAATTTTATCAGACAGATATTTTTAAGGATGAAATTCCTGAAAGCGAATTGGATATCATCGTTTCAAATCCGCCCTACATTTCAAACGAAGAGTTCCCGGCACTTCAACCGGAGTTAAGAATATTTGAGCCGAGAGCAGCCTTGACCGATGAATCCGATGGTTTAAGTTTCTACAGAGCTATAGCAAAAATCGGGAAACACAAACTGAAGGAGTGCGGAAAAATTTATTTTGAAGTGGCTCAATACCAATCGGATAAGGTAAAATCAATTTTGGAAGAAGCCGGATTCAAGAATATCAAATGTCAGAAAGATTATCTTAATATTGAACGTGTGGTTTACGGAGAAAAAATTTGAGAGCAGTTGTGCAGAGAGTTTCGGAAGGCGGCGTCTTTATTCCTAAAAAAAATTATTCTGCTGAAATTAAAAACGGTATGGTTATCCTTCTCGGAATCAAAATCGGCGACAGGGAAGAGGATGCAAATTTTGTTGCCGATAAATGCTGCAACTTGAGAATTTTTTCCCGAAGGGATGCATTAGCAGAAGACGAAAATGAAAAGATGAATCTTTCAATAAAAGATATAGACGGCGAGGTGCTGATAATTTCCCAGTTCACATTGTACGGCGATGCAAGGAAAGGCAACAGACCAAGCTTTATTGAGGCAGCCAGACCGGAAGAAGCAATCCCGCTTTATGAAAAATTTATCGAAAGAGTAAAACAATATCTCGGCGCATCAAAGGTAAAGACCGGAATCTTCGGTGCTATGATGGAAGTAAAAATTATAAATGACGGACCAGTAACTATAATTGTTGAATCTAAGAAAGTCTTATGAATTCTGTTTTGATGATATTCTTAGACGGTGTGGGCATCGGTAATGAAGATTATCAGAGCAACCCATTCTTTAAATATGGATTCAAGACTTTCTCAGAAATATTCGGTGAAATTCCATCGCTGCAAAATCAACACTTAAGTAAAAACGACTCATACTTATTTCCGGTTGACGCAAGGCTCGGAGTCGAAGGATTTCCGCAAAGCGGCACAGGACAAACTTCAATCTTTTGCGGAATGAACGCTTCCAAATTCATTGGTAAACATTTCGGACCTTATCCTTATTCAACCTTAATCCCTATTATCCGCGAACAGAATATATTTGAGGAAGTTTTATCTCTTGGTAAAAAAACTTTTTTTGCCAATGCATATCCTAAAAGATTTTTTGAGTATTTAAAATCCGGGCATTCAAGATTAAGCGTTACTTCGTTAAGCTGCAGGCTAAGCGGACTTAAATTAAATACATCCACAGACGTTCGTAACGGCAGAGCTTTAACCGCGGAGATTACCAACGAAAGATGGAATATTAAACTTGGCTACAAGCTTAGACAAATCAAGCCTGAAACGGCAGCGAGAAGACTGTTGAAAATAGCGTCTCAAAACAGCTTTACTCTTTACGAATATTTTTTAACAGACCACTTGGGTCATGGCAGATACGACGGCGATGGGCAAGCCCTATTAAACATCCTCGATGAATTTCTTTTTACGATTATCAAGGAATTAAAAGATGAGATGACGCTTCTGATTTGTTCAGACCACGGCAACATCGAAGATATTTCCGTTAAGACTCATACATTGAATCCGTCTCTTGCAATCTCTTCGGGCTTGTTTGCCGAAGGGTTGTCAAAAGAGATAAAAGACCTCACTCAAATAAAACCGGCAATTATGAAAATACTTAAATGAAAAAATATCCGGCAATATGGTGTGTTGTTCTCTTTATATTGGGAATAATAATTTATCATTTTACAGGAGTTAATCTTCAGAATTACATATTCTATTTTTTACTTCTTATAATAACATTTACTTTCGCTGTCATAAACTTCTCTAAAAAAAGCTCTAAGACAACTTTTTACTTGTCAATTTCTTTATTCATTATACTTACCGGAATTTTTATTCCGGCTTTTCAAAAACCGGATTACAACTATTTACCGGATTCAATTATCATTCAAAAAGATTTTAAAGCAGCAGGTAAAATAATCGGAATCGATTTGATGAAGAAGGAAGAAGTAGATTTCAGCATTGAAACTGATTCGGTATGTTTTAATAATTCTAAATGGGAAAAACGCTTTAACTTAATTTGCAGAGTTAGAGATACAAGCAGAGCAAATCTATATCAATTGTACAATAATATTTTTCCGGGAAATAAAATTGAAATATCCGGCACCTTTGTAAGAGGTAGGGGACAGAGAAATCCGGGCGAGTTTAACTATGACAGATATCTGCATGAACACGGAATCAGCGGAGCCGTTGTTGCCAATTCGGTATATGATATTAAGATAACAGACAAAAGTGGGAGTTTATTCGGAGCCGCTGTTTTCAATATCAGGAAAGCGATTGACAGACAGATTTCCAGGCTTTACAATGAAAATAATGCTGCTTTTATCCGTGGACAACTTTTAGCCGAGCGAAATAATATTGAGTATGATACGAGAGTTGAATTCATCAATTCAGGAGTTGCACACATACTTGCCGTTTCCGGGCTGCATGTCGGGTTTATCGTTCTCATCATTTTAGTTTTATTCGGAAGATTCAATCTCTACCTGCGTTCTGCTTTGATGCTTACGGGTCTTGCCGCTTTTATGATAATTACAAATTCTCCTGCGTCGGTTATTAGAGCTTCTATAATGGCGGGTGTAATTGTGGTAGGCTTTGTTTCCAACCGTTCGTCAAATATTTTTAATTCATTAGCAGTTGCGGCATTGATTATCCTTCTCTTAAAGCCGGAACAATTATTCGACGCCGGGTTCCAGCTTTCATTTTCGGCAGTGTTATCTATTGCTGTAATTTATCCTGTTTTTCAAAAGATAATTAATTCTTCGGAAATAAAATTTAAAATTATAAAGAATATTTTGCTCTACGCCGGCGTCTCTATCAGCGCTCAAATTGGAACTATGCCTGTAACTCTAAGCTACTTCGGAAAACTGTCTCTCGTTTCGCTGTTCACAAACTTAATCGTAATTCCACTTGACGGAATTATAGTTGCTCTTTCAATTTTGACTTTGATAATAAATGTTGCTGCTCCTGTGCTTGCATTTTACTATGCATCGATAAACGGTCTATTAACTTCGCTTATCTATCTTGTAATTCATTTTGCCGGAACGTTCAGGTATGCTTTTTTGTGGGTTAGAGATTTTTCATTGCAGGATTCGTTAATCTTTTATTTTCTCCTTCTGCTTGTTTTATTTTCAATTAAATATTTTAGGTCAAAACTGGCGAAGCTTGTAGTCGCAGTCCTGTCTGTTCTTAATATTCTTGTTTTCTGTTCAATTGATGATAGGAATTTGTTCCCGGATAGTAAATTCAGCCTGATGATGATTGACGTCGGTCAGGGAGATTCGTTCCTTGTTAAATTCCCCGGCGGCGAAACTACGCTGATAGATGCGGGATTAACTACATATAATTATGATAACGGAAAAAGCGTTATCCTTCCTCTTCTTAATTATTTGAACATAGACAAAATCGATTACGGATTTATTTCTCACATAGACCTTGACCATTACGGCGGATACGTTTCGCTGATTAATGAAAATATAATCGGGAAAATCTTTAAGCCTAATATAGATTCGTCATTCGATAAAGATTTAAGATTTGAAAGATTTGTCCGCTCAAAAAAGATTCCTTTTGAGTATTATGAAAAGAAAATTATCAAGCTGAAAGAAGGACGAATTTATGTCCTTAACTTTTTGAATGAGAATAAAAAGTTAACTTCGAATAATAAAAGCGGAGTGCTGAAGTTTGTTTACGGTAGAACTAGTCTTTTGTTTACAGGAGACATGGAAAAGAAAATTGAAAGACTTTATGTGAATCGGTTTGGAAAATGTTTGCAGTCCGACATTCTTAAAGTATCTCATCACGGCAGTAAAACAGGTTCGTCAACGGAGTTTATTACATCAGTCAAGCCAAAAATAAGCTTAATAAGTGCTGGAGTTCAAAACAGGTTTGGACATCCGGCTGCAGAAACGGTAAGCAAATTAAAATTAATAGGCTCAAGGATTTTTCGTACAGATAAATCAGGCGGAGTTTTGTTTAGTTCGGACGGAGACTCTATATTTGCAGTCGATTGGCAAAAATAAGTAGTAAATTTATTAATAATTTCTTCGCGCTCTTAATCTTGTTCGATTAAAATCCGATAAGATAAAGAGAATGATTACGATTGAGAGAAATATTTTAGAAAAATAATATAAAGTTAAATAGATAGGAGAAGAAATATGACAGATCAACCATTAGTTGGAATAATTATGGGGAGCGATTCGGATTTAGGAGTTATGAAAAAGGCAGTTGATGTCTTCAAAGAATTTGAAATACCCTACGAGGTAAAAATATTATCGGCTCACCGTACGCCCGAACATCACGGAGAATATTCAAAGACTGCCGCGTCCAGAGGATTAAAGGTTATAATTGCTGCAGCAGGCGGCGCGGCTCATCTACCAGGAGTAACGGCAGCAAATACAGTGCTTCCGGTTATCGGAGTTCCTATTTTAAGCAAATCATTAAACGGTATGGATTCGCTGCTGTCGATTGTCCAGATGCCGTCCGGTGTACCGGTTGCTACGGTAGCGATTGACGGCGCTAAAAATGCGGCTCTGCTTGCAGTACAGATTATCGCCGTCGGCGATGCCAACCTTCAGAAAAAATTAGTCGAATACAAAAAGAAGATGGCAGAAGAATCGATGAACAAGAATAAATCTGTCATTGCCTCCGGCGTTTAATTTTAATAATTTGGAAAGTGATATTTCCAACAATTAAGTAAAGAAATGAAATTAAAATATATTGCGCTTTTACTAATTTCCCTGGCATTTGCCGGTTGCAGTAAGAAATCGGACGAATATTATTTGCAGCAGGCAAAATCTGCTGCAGAAAAGAATAATATCGAACAAGCGGTAAGTGCCTATCAAAACCTTGTGAAAGAATACCCGGAAAGTTCTAAAGCGCCGGAAGCATTATTTCAGCTTGCAACTCTTTACCAGAACAATATGGTAAAGCAGGAAAACCTGACTGACATGCAATCTTCTGAAAAAGCCGTTGGAATCTTTCGCTCAATTTATGATAAGTATCCGCAGAGCAACTTAGCTCCGAAAGCTCTTTTCATGTCGGGTTTCATACAGTCGAATGTGCTGAAACAGTTTCCGGATGCGACAGCTACGTTTAATTTGTTCCTTCAAAAATTTCCGAACAATGATTTGGCTTCTTCCGCAAGGGAAGAATTAAATAACATGGGACTTACACCGGAACAAATTCTTAAGAAAAAAGTAAGTATGAAAAACTAATGCCGGAACAAAACGTCGATTACAGGAAATACCTTACTCCATCGGTTATTTCAAAGTTAAATTCGCTAGAACTAAGGGCGCGGCTTGTAGTTGAAGGCTTTATGGTTGGGCTTCACCGGAGCCCTTATCACGGTTTCAGCGTTGAGTTTACCGAACACCGACCGTATATGCAGGGAGACGCACCGAAGGATATCGACTGGAAAGTCTACGGCAGGACCGAAAAGTTTTTTATAAAACAATATGAAGAGGAAACAAACCTAAGAAGCTACATTCTGCTTGATACAAGCCGCTCGATGCAGTACGCTTCGGAAGGAAATATTTCCAAGCTTGAATATGCCTCTACACTGGTTGCCGCTTTGGGATACTTGATGGCTAAGCAGCAGGATGCAGTCGGCTTGACGCTGTATTCGGAAAAGATAAACAAGTACCTGCCTCCTAAAGCAAGCAAAGCATATCTTCAGGAGCTGTTAAAAAATCTGAGTGATGTTACGGCATCCGACAAAACAAACACGGCATCATGCTTAAACTCGATAGCGGAAAAAATAAAGCGGAGAGGATTGGTTGTAATTGTTTCAGATTTCTTTGACGATATAAATTCTATATTATCCGCACTGAAGCATTTTCGCTATCAAAACAACGAAGTGATTGTCTTCCAGGTTATGGATCCGCTTGAGAGAAATTTTGCTTTCGGCAGCGACGCTGTCTTTAAGGACCTTGAGACATCGGATGAAATGACAACTCAGCCGTATCAAATCCAGAAGGCTTACATAGAGGCGATGGAAGCTTTTATAGAAAAAATAAAAACAGAATGCCTTAACTCGAACATCGAATATAATCTTATCGAAACATCAACACCCTTCGACAAAGCACTTTTCAGCTATATTCAAAAAAGAAGCAGGCTATACTGAATAACGTCTTTAATTTACCAAGGATAATATTTCATTAAAATATTTATTGGAAAGCTTTTTGGCTAAAGCCTCATCCTTTGCCTCAACGATTGCTCTTATTATCGGCTCGGTGTTTGACTTTCTGAAATGCACCCAATGGTCGGGGAAGTCAATTCTTAAGCCGTCGTCTGTATTTATTTTTTCTTTATTATACTTCTGAATCAATCGGGATATTATCTCGTCGGGTTTGGCTTTGCCCAATTCAATTTTCTTTTTTGCGATGAAATATTCAGGCAAAGATTTTTTTAATTCGGATAGAGAGCCTCCAAATTGAAGTAAGTGTTGAAGAGTAATTGCAACACCGACAAGCGCATCTCTTCCGTAGTGAAGCGCAGGATAAATTACTCCGCCGCTTCCTTCGCCACCGATAACTGCATTAACTTCCTTCATCTTCTTTACAACATTAGCTTCGCCGACGGGGGACCGGAAGACTTTTTGTCCTGCCGCTGCTGCAACGTCGTCTACGCCGCGTGTTGTGGAGAGATTAACGACAACGTTTCCTTTTTCTTTTGATAAAATAAATTTTACGGCTTGAGTAATGGTATTTTCCTCTCCGAAAGGCTCTCCTTTATCGGTTATTAAAACAAGTCTGTCAACGTCGGGATCGACAACAATTCCTAAATCGGCTTTGTTGGCTCTAACGGCTTTCATTGTCTCAGTTAGATTTTCCGGCAGCGGTTCTGGGAGTCTGGGGAAAATCCCGGTGTGTTCACAATTCATCTCTATAACTTCGCAGCCGAACTCTTTTAATAAAGAAGGCATCACATAAACACCGGCGCCGTTAACGCAGTCGAGCAATACTTTAAATTTTCTTTTTCTTATTTCATTCAGGTTGATACCCTTTAATGAAAGAACGTCTTTTACGTGTCTCTTCAGTCCTTCGTCCGTATGAGTAACCTTTCCAATCTTATCCCAGCTTTTGTAATTCTGATTTTTATAATCAAGCAGCTTGAGCATCTCAATGTTTTCTTCCGGAGACATGAATTGCCCGGTACTGTTAAGCAGCTTTAATGCGTTCCATTGGTTCGGATTGTGGCTTGCGGAAATTGCAATGCCGCCGTTTGCCTTCATGGTCTTTACAGTATATTGAACCGTAGGCGTAGGACAAATTCCAATTTCAATTACATCCAGACCTTTTGCTGCCAAAGTCCCGGTTACAATTGAAAGAACCATCTCGCCGGTAATTCTTGCGTCGCGACCAATAACTACTTTCCCTTCTTTTATAAAATCAGCGTAGGCAGAGGTATATTGAACTAATGTTTCCGGGTCAAGTCCGTCGCCGACAATTCCTCTGATACCTGAAACGCTTACCATTAAAGTGGGCATCTATCCTCCAAGAATTCATATTAAAAAACTTTTCAAAGATAAAACAAAATCCCGATACAATCTTGAGACTTGAAAAGGAAAAATTATTTGCGCTGAATAGAAGTGGAATATTTGAGTGCTGGATTTCTATTAATCAAAAACCGGAAAATTGCCCTTAAAATCATTGTGCTGCCTTGTGAGAACTTTGAGAGACAAAAAGAAATCACAAGTATCGCTAAGTACGCACAAAGTTTCTAAAAGAATTTTCTAATAGAGTTGGTGTTTTCACGAGGTTAGGTATAATTTAGATAGAATCGTTATCTTGCTAATAAATATTTTATTTTTTTTACGATTAGAAATGAGAAGTAAGATTAAGCTTGTAAATAAATTGTTGATTGAAAAATACGGGATTCCTGCGCGCTCAAAGGTGCCGCCGAACCCGGTTGACCTTCTTATCGGGACAATTCTTTCTCAGAATACAAACGATAAGAACTCTTATAAGGCTTTTCAGAATTTGAAGAACAGCTGCAAAGACTGGAATGAAGTAGAAAAGCTGACCAGGGTTCAAATTGAAAAGAAGATTAAGATTGCCGGTTTGGGTAAACAGAAATCAAATGCAATAAAGCAATTCTTGTCTTCATTGAAAAAAGAAAGGGGAAGTATTTCTCTTGAACACCTAAGAAAGATGAATAACAGGGAAGTTCTTGATGAGCTGATTTCTTACAATGGTATTGGAGTAAAGACTGCAAGCTGCGTTCTGCTTTTTTCGCTTAGACGGAATGTTTGTCCCGTAGATACCCATGTTCATCGGACTACAAACAGAATCGGCATCGTAAAAACCAAATCACCGGACAAGACATTTGAAATTATAAATTCGGGTTTGCCTGATGGAGCTGCTCATTCTTTTCACACTAATCTTATCAGGCTTGGAAGAGAAATATGCCGACCTGCGAAACCGGGCTGCTCGATCTGTCCTTTACTTAGTATCTGTGAATATGATAATAAAAATCCCGACGGCGAAGTTCAATATAAAGAAAACGACTTCCTTCTACTTGACAGCATAAAATGAATTAAATATTGCTTTAACATATTGACATAGATTCTTATTATTTATATTATTACGAATAATATTCTATAAATGATTATTTTCCTAAAATTATAACCAAAAAATAATAATATATCGGAATAATCGTCAGAATTAAAAATAAAGGAAGATATATGAAAAAGAAACTTACACGCAGGTCCTGGGCTGAACCATTCAAAGTAAAGGTCGTTGAGCCGATAAAAATGACGACGAAAGAATACAGGGAAAAGGCAGCAAAGGAAGCCGGCTACAATACATTCCTGTTAAAGTCTGAGGATGTTTATATTGATTTGCTTACCGACAGCGGAACCAACGCAATGAGCGACTACCAGTGGGCTGGAATGATGCTCGGCGACGAAGCATACGCAGGCAGCAAAAACTTTTATTATTTGTGGGACAATATTAAAAAATATTACGGATTCCCTTATTTCGTTCCGACGCACCAGGGAAGAGCGGCTGAACATTTGGTTTCCAAAATACTAATTAAGCCCGGTGATTTTATCCCCGGGAATATGTACTTCACTACAACAAGGCTCCATCAGGAACTCGCCGGCGGAACTTTTGTGGACGTAATAATCGACGAAGCCCATGACCCGCAGAACATCCATCCGTTTAAGGGTAATGTGGATTTAAACAAGCTCGATAAGCTGGTGAAAGAAGTCGGCGCTGGTAAAATTCCTTATGCAAGTATTGCTGCGCCCGTAAATATGGCTGGCGGACAGCCGGTTTCTATGGCTAACATGATTGAACTGGAAGGCTACGCAAAGAAACACGGAATAAAACTCTGGCTCGATGCTACCAGGGCAGTCGAGAACGCTTACTTTATCAAGCAAAGAGAAAAAGGATATGAGAACAAAACGATTGCACAAATCTTAAAAGAAATGTGTTCTCACTTTGACGGCATCTGGGTGAGTGCTAAAAAAGATTTACTTGTAAATATCGGCGGATTTCTTGCGACAAAGAATAAACGTGTTTTTGAAGAAGCCAGGAATTTAGTAGTCGTCTATGAAGGCTTGCACACTTACGGCGGGCTTGCAGGAAGAGATATGGAGGCAATGGCTCGCGGCATAGAGGAGATGACAAATTTCGATTATATAAGAGCAAGAATCGGACAGATAGAATATTTCGGCAAGAAACTTATGGAGTATGATGTACCCATAGTTCAACCGGTTGGCGGGCATGCAATTTTTCTGGATGCAAAAAGATTTTTACCGCATCTAAAGCAAATTGAATTTCCCGCACAGACGCTGGCAATTGAAGTTTATATCGATTCTGGTGTCCGTGCTATGGAAAGAGGAATTGTCTCTGCAGGAAGAAATAAAACTACCGGCGACCACAATCATCCAAAGCTCGAATTAGTCCGGTTTACTTTGCCGAGAAGAGTTTACACTCAGGCACATATTGATGTAACATTCGAATCAATTGTTTCTGTCTATGAAAACAGGAAGAAAATCAACGGGCTCAAGATGATTTATGAACCGAAATATTTGAGATTCTTCCAGGCGAGATTTGAAAGACTTAAACGTTAATCCAACTCACCTGAAATGATGTTGCAAGAATTGATGAAAAGAGAATTAATCGTCATTTTAAAATTATCCTAATAAAAAAACAACACGCGAATGATTAACGAGACAGATGCAAAGATTCTGAACATACTTCAGAAGAATTCCAGAATCACAAATGTAGAAATTGCCAGACAAATAAAGATGGCACCTTCGGCGGTGCTGGAAAGAATCAGAAAATTAGAGCAGAAAAAAATTGTAAAAAGGTATGCGGCGCATATTGACCCGGTACATGTTGAGCGCGGACTGCTTGCGTTTATCGAGGTAAAGGCAAACGGACCGGTAGTTGACCAAAGGACTGCCAAAGAGTTGGCTAAGATTGAAGAAATTCAGGAAGTCCATATTGTTGCCGGCGAAGATTGTTATCTTGTAAAGGTAAGAGTAAAAGATACGGAGGCGTTAACGCAGCTTTTACGCACAAAGCTTGCCGCTATAAAGTCGATTAGGACCACGAACACAATAATAGTTCTGGAGACAGTAAAAGAGACAAACGATTTAGTGTTTTAGCTAGAATAACAATTCGAAATTAACAAGCGCTTGAAAAAGCGCGCTATACCAATCCAATAACTTTATTCCTTGCTTTGAGGTTGGATAAGGTCTATTCTATCTTTTTAAAGAATAAGATAAATTGTGTCACTTTCTATTTTTTGTTAAATTTTATCCGGTAAAATTTTACAATAGGGAAAAATTATGCAAAGCTTTTCCAGTGAAAAAATGGAAGATGTTCTGGTTGAAGTAATTTATCTTGAGAGGGCTACTTATAAGGAAAAGGACGAATTCCAGAACAGGTTACAAAAGGATATTGAAGATGGCTGGAGGAAAATAGTAGTTGATCTTAAATTTAATTTATTTATGGATTCAACTTTCTTGGGCTTACTTATAACTACTTTAAAGTCTATTTCGAAGCTCGGCGGGGACTTAAGAATTGCCGGCGTTCGGGAGGATACGAAAGCTATATTTGAATTTACGGGTACCTCAAGAGTATTCAAAATTTTTAAAAACAGGGAGGCTGCCGTTAACAGCTTTAAAATCTAATTTTAAACTATCATGTATAAACACATTTGTTTTTGGAGATGATTTATGGACGTTGTGCTATTGTCTAGGCTTCAGTTCGCCATGACGATCATGTTTCATTTTGTCTTTCCGCCAATCTCTATCGGTTTAGCCTGGCTGCTGGTTATAGTAGAAGCATTGGGATGGAAGCGTAAGGATGAAGCATACGAAAAATTAGGAAAATTTTTTGCAAAGGTTCTTGCTTTAACTTTTGCAGTCGGAGTTGCATCCGGAATAGTTATGGAGTTCCAGTTCGGTACCAACTGGGCGCAGTACTCCAAATTTGTGGGAGATATTTTTGGCGCGCCGTTAGCCGCGGAAGGAGTCTTCGCATTCTTTCTTGAGTCAGGATTTCTCGGGCTTTATCTTTTTGGAAGAAAGAGAGTCTCAAAAGGTGTTCACTGGTTTTCTATTTTCATGGTGGCATTCGGTGCTACTATTTCGGCATTCTGGATTATTGTTGCCGGATCATGGATGCAGACACCTGCGGGTTACGTTATTCAAAACGGAAGGGCGGAGTTGACAAGCTTCTGGGCTGCCGTTTTCAATCCGTCTACTGTAATCAGGTTCCTCCATACTTTTGATGCAGCATTGATTACCGGCTCATTTATGATGGCTGGCGTTTCGGCATATTTAATTTTGAAAGGTAAGCATGCAGAGCTTGCAAAAAAATCTATGAGGATTGCAGTAATCTTCGGATTAGTTGTTTCTTTGTTAGAGCTTTTTCCTTTCGGGCATGAAAGCGGAAGGGAAGTAGCTCATTTACAGCCGGAAAAATTTGCGGCAATCCAGGGATTATATACATCTCAATCAGGAGCACCGCTTGCAGTATTTGCAGTACCGGTTATGCCTCCGCCCGAGCTAAAAGCTAAAATTGAAATCCCGAACCTGCTAAGCTATCTTGCTTTTGGAGATGCCAATGCACGCGTTCAGGGAATAAATGAATTCCCCCAGCAGGACCTTCCGCCTTTGTTTATTACCTTCGTATCGTACCACAATATGGTTGCGCTTGGTATGCTGTTTATTCTTTTGACCGCATTAGGAACAATTCAGCTTTACAGGAAAAAATTGTGGGACAGCAAAAAGCTTCTCCGGATTTTTATATGGGCAATTCCATTTCCCGTCCTTGCATGCGAGCTTGGTTGGATTGCTGCTGAGGTCGGCAGACAACCCTGGATTGTTTATCATGTTATGAAGACGCAGGATGCAGTATCAAAATCACTCGTTCCCGGTGATGTTCTGTTTTCAATAATACTTTTCTTTTTGATCTATGCCTTAATAGGTATTCTATACATTTATCTTTTGGTAAAAGAGATAAAGCACGGACCGGAATTAATTGATACTAAGGAGGCGATGTAAAAATGGATTTAAATACTATCTGGTTTTTGTTGGTCGGAGTCTTAATAATCGGATACGCTATCCTGGATGGCTTCGATTTTGGTGTAGGTACAATTCATCTTTTTACAAAGAATGAAGAAGACAAGAGACTAATGATGAATGCAATTGGACCGGTTTGGGACGGTAATGAGGTCTGGCTGCTTACCGGCGGAGGTGCATTATTCGCCGCTTTCCCTGTTGTCTATGCAACCGTCTTCAGCGGATTTTATATTGCGCTGATTTTACTCCTTGCTGCTTTAATATTCAGAGCAGTTTCATTTGAATTCAGAGGCAAGGTAGAATCTGCCGGATGGCGCAGATTTTGGGATGCTGCATTCGGATTAGGAAGTCTTTTACCCGCAGTTCTGTTCGGAGTTGCTTTTGGAAATATCTTAAGGGGGATTCCAATCGATAATGCGGGAAATTTCATGGGCTCTTTTTTAGGGTTGTTAAATCCTTATTCCATTGTAATCGGAGTCTTGAGCCTTGCTATGTTTTTAATGCACGGCGCAAATTATATGACGATGAAATCCGAAGGAGATCTGAGGGAGCGTTTCGTAAAGCTGAGCGGAAGGTTCTGGATTCTGTTTATTATTCTTTATATTATCGCAACATTCCTTACAATGTTCGACGCCGGATTTTTGTTTAATGGAATGACGGCAAACCCGTTGTTCTGGATATTATTTATTCTTTTACTTGCATCGATACTTTATCAGCCGGTTGCTCTGAAAGCGAAGAAGTATTTTGCTGCTTTCATATCTTCATCGATAAGTATTGCATCGATAATCGGAATTTCGGCAGTGAGTCTTTTCCCGCGGCTAGTTCCTTCAAGTATAGATTTGAATTTTAGTCTCACAATTTACAACGCGTCTTCAACGCCGAGAACATTGTTTACGATGTTGATAATAGCTTTAATCGGCATGCCGCTGGTTATAACTTACACGATTCTAATTTATAGAGTGTTCAAGGGAAAAGTTTTATTAGGGAAAGAAAGTTATTAATAATATTTAATCAAGGCTCATCCATTTTGACCGGGATGAGCCTTGATGAATCGGCTTAAATTTAATTTGTCTTGAAATACTTCAACTCTTTTAAATGAGTCAGGTCTTGGACTCTTTCCGGAGAGTAGCCGAGCTTTGCAAAATCCAATATGCCGTTTGGCGAGTGACAGCTTTCGCATTTCAAGCCGTCCTTCTTTATTCCGTGGTTAACCATCAGCGTACCGAATTGCCTCATCCAGTGCGGCTCAATGTTCCTCAGGTTCCCTTTGTCGTCAATCGGGTAAACATCCGACCAACTGCTTACGCCGAAGTAATGCATAAAGTCGTCCATCATGTATTCTTTGAACGGGAACTGGTACATCCGTTTAACAATTGGATTTTCAATTGCCTTCTTCATTGCAGCAAGTGAATTGCCCGTTTCATAATAAGTAGGATAATCAAATGGAAGAATCATGGCACCGAAAGGACCTTGATTCGACATATCTTCGTACATGTAAGCATTAAAGAGCTTAAAAGGATATATCTTGCTCTGTCCCAAAAACTCAAGCTTAACTAAGAAGTGTTGAATAACTTCTTTTCTCTTTTCGACCATCGCCGGTGATAACTGAGAAAGCGTATTTACAAAAGATTTCATGTATTCGTCAGCCTGACTCGAGGTCATTCCGAAATCACTCATGATATTCTGCTTTACTTCCTTCAAAGCCTCCGGGTTATTTATCGTAACTATCTGATCCATCAGAGGATTGTACTTATCTGTATGGTTTGGATTGTTGCCGAGCGCGTTTGCAAGGAAAGTTCCGTTTCCGTTAAACCAGAGATAAGTAAATCCCACACCGGCTTTTCCCGAACGCAAAATATCTGTAGGCACGTACATTCCATCTTCTTTGTCCCATGTTGGGTGAACCCAATCTCTTAAAACAACGCTCGTGTTTTCAAGACCCGGAATATGACAAGACTCGCAGGCAACCCTGTTAACGTGTCCGTTTAGAATTACACGCTCCAACTCATTTTTTGTATGCGGTGCCGAAGTATGGCAGCTTTCGCAGTCGACTTTTCTATCAGGCAAGTCATTAGCTACGAGGTCCGATCCTTTTATGCCGCGAGGAATTTTATGTCCTTCGGGAACATGGCAGTCAATACACTGCAAACCTGCTGCAGCATGAACGTCGTCTTCGGAACTGAAAGGGTTGCCGCGCTTGGTACCAATATGAAGAATTCTTTTGTTTTTGTATCCTAAATTCTTTGCAGCAACATTATACTCGTAAGCATCACCGCCCATATCATGCTGATGGCAGTAAAGACAATTTTTATTTGTCGGTACTGTTACGGACATTGCTGCTTCCATGGTTCTATCCTGGTTCCAACGAAAGCCCACTTTGTCTTTGATAACGTATTTATAATTCATATCATAGTTTTGGGAATGACAGATAAGACAGTCAATTCCTGCTTTCGTTTCTGCAGGTATTACGCCTCCCGGCATCATCTTTTCGGTTGCAGGATCATAGCTGCCGCCGATGTGACACTGTCCGCAGCCGTCGCTTCTCATTACCGGAGGTTTATCTTTCCCGTTTGGATATGTCTTTATAAGCGCTGCCCAGCCTGTCCAGGTAAAGCTTCCCGGAATACCGCATGCTCTGTCAATCTTTCCAACCGGTATGGGTCTCCCCTCTGCATTTACCTGCTTGCCATTGTAACCGTAAGTTGAAAAGCCCGGCGCCATTCGCTGAAATTCAAAATGAACATTGTTTATAACATCGTTTAAAGTATTTACTTCTTTAATTGAGCCATCCGCTTGATGAACCTTCATCGTCTTATGGCATTCAAGACAAGTTTCTGGTCCTTTGTATTGTCTTATTCCGGCTTTGCGGAAATATTCGATATGCTTGAATTTTGTATCATGGTTGAATGATGGGGTATTCATCAGCATCTGGATCTTTACGTTTCGGGTAAAGTCATCGGTTTCGTTTTTAGTAGTCTCTTCCGCTTTTTCGAGACGCTCGTTATAAGTAATTTTTTTTGCAGTCTCTTCAAACTGCTCATCGGTAAGCCTAACGCTGCTGTCGTAAGTCAGCGGTGCATTTTTTACGCCGGTATACCATTCAAAAAATGAAGGCATTATCATCGTGCCGATTAAAACGATTATAAATAGTCCGGCAATTACCGCCGTAACTTTTCCGTACCATTTTTTAAGGAAAGGCTTCAAATTAATTTTTAGTTTCATTGTTCACCTGCTGAATTTTAATTTCAGTTAATTGAGATTTGATTGAATGATTTTCATGAATATGCCACCCGGTAAGCATCGATTTGAAATTGCTTATAACGGTGGTTCCTGTTGTAGCTAAATAAATATGTCCAATCATAAAGATTGATAACAAAAATCCTATTGAAGTATGAAAGAGTGCGGTAAGCATCAGCCCGGAGGTTTCAAAAATTCTGTTGATGATAAACTCCGGGAATAACAGTGCCCAACCGCTTAATAAAAGAAGAGGGAACAGCACGTACATTATTTTCAGATAAGTAATCTGCTGGAGTGGATTGAACTTCTGCTCGGCAGTAGTTTCAAACGGATGCTCTTTATTCTTAAATATTCCGCTTAGATAAAATTTTAATTGAAGAAGAATATCCTTTCCAAAGCTCTTCAGCTTAGGAAGATAGTGCTTAACGTTTCCGGAAGAGATGTTCAGAATAAAAAAGAATAAATAATTGAAGGTGAGGATTATCCCGGAAATGTTATGGATTAAAATCGCCGTATGGAAATCTATTAAAGGCGAATTGGTTTTGGCGTACTGCAAATTCAATCCAGTAAAAATCAAAGAGAGGAAGAGAAGTGCATTCAGCCAGTGCCAGATTCTGAGCCAAACAGGATATAAGTAAAGAGATTCGTTTTTCATTTTGGTCTCCTTTTCTTTGCTCTGATTCTAAAATATCCGTGTAATGAAAGTGCGATTAACGTTAATCCGAAAATGATGAAGCTTAAGAGATTAAGATAATAATTTCTTGTCGCCCCGATTACGTAAGAGTTATTTAAAATGACCGCATTCAGAAATCCTTCCTTATTCCTGGATTCTTTTGACTGAAACTTGTATAACGTTTGAAGCAGCAAAGAATTTTTGGAATGACATTCCACGCAGTTCTTTACAGCTTTTTCCTTTGGAAGAATATTATGGCTTACTCCGGGTGCATTTGATGAAGTATGGCAATCGATACACCTAACTGCTTTCCAGTGCAAATCGATATGAGGCAGCCAAGCATGCGACGAAGTTAACGACGGAAGAATTTTACCGGATAATAATTTTATCTTCGAATTATTTTCGTGGCAGTTCAGACAAATCAAGTTATCATACAAAACAGTTGCCTTAATGTCGTTGCCGGCTCTTGCATGAATTTCAAAGCTGTGCGGGTCATGGCAGTCGAAACAGTTGAACTTATCCCCGAGTATTTTGTAATGGACGCTCCGCTTGAATTCGGCTTCAATTGATTCGAAGTGATATTTCTTAAACTTTGGTTCATCCTTATGGCAGTTGAGACAGTAGAGATTTTCATCCTTAAGCTTGGGGTTGTGAGGGAAGTTTTGAAAGTCCTTAGAATGACAACCAGTGCATTCGAGTTCTTTATGGTTGGAATTATAAAATTCTTTAGGTATAACCGATAAGCTTTTTATTATTCCGGTCGCTTCATCTCTGTAAGATAAAGTTGCCATCGAATGGCAGCGGAAGCAATATTGATTTGCGTCTTTTGCCGTAGGCGGACTTGATTTTGGTATTAGTGTACTTATACCTATAATCAACGTACTAAACGCTGTGAGTGATATTTTCATTTTCAGTTAAAAAATGTTTTGTATTAGTTGAACTTTGAGCCGACTTTGTGTAACTCAAAAAGTTCACATGATTTCACTAAGTTTTACACAAAGTAACTCAAAGAAATTATTATTAAGTCTTTACTAAACTTGTTATCAACTCCTTAATCTTACCGCACTCGGAATATGAATTGTAAGCATCGCACTGGCGGCAGTCTTTCTCACCGCATCGATTGTTAGAGTGCTTAAACGTCCAGCAAGGTTTTGAATGAGTGCTAAATGCTTCGCAGTCTCTTCTTTCATTCGAACTGCATTTGGTAATTTCCCAGCAGGGGATAAGAGAATAAATTGATTTAATGCCGGCAATGCTTATTTTACTTTCATTTATTGCCCTTCGGATACATTTAAGTCTTTCAATATCCGCCTTTGAATAAAGCCGGTGATTTGATTCTTTCTTAAAAGGAACAATCAAACCTTCCTTTTCGTATAATCTTAATGTGTGGACCGAAACATCAAGTATCTTAGCTGCGCTGCTTATCGGGTAAAGCGGCAAATCATATTTATCGAATTCTTCCAAATTAAATCTCAATTAAATAGTTGATATTTATAAATATCAACTTGTTTGCCAGCTATAATTATAGGAAAAGGTTTTATTTTAATATTTTCTATTATTGAAAAGGAGAAATGACGGATGATTTTTGCAATTATAGAGGACTAATGAACAGCAGGCAATTATTTTCCCATGTAAATAGATCGTCTGACCGGCGGGTCATAATTGTGACCGGTTTGTGTAGCTATCATTTTCATTTTTATAACCTCTTCTTTATATTTGATTATCTAATATAAAATTAAAGGATTCCTTTCTTCTATGGCTAATCAGTACGAAATTGCTGTTCTTGGCGGTGGTCCGGGAGGATACGTTGCTGCTATAAGAGCCGCTCAGCTGGGATTTAAGACCGCCGTTATCGACAAAGATAAGCTGGGAGGAATTTGCCTAAACTGGGGTTGCATTCCAACAAAATCATTACTTAAAAATGCCGAGATTTATGACATGATGAAAAACAGGTCGGACGATTTCGGCATCAAGGTTCAAGGATTGGAATTCGATTTCGGAAGGATAATCTAGCGAAGACGCGAAATTTCGGAAAGGATAACCAAGAACGT
>JBJKRP010000161.1:0-6544 GCA_046704565.1 Ignavibacteriaceae bacterium
GAAGGATTTTTGTTTTGAACAGATACAAGGATCTTGTAAACTTTCCCGCAGGCGGTATTTTAGTTGTAAAGAAAGCTTCGCCGGAATTGATCGGCTTTCTACACAAGGCTTCAGGGCTCATAGCAGATATCGGCAATACTACCGGTCACTTATCGATCATAGCCCGCGAACTGGGCATCCCGGTTATAGTTAATACTAACATTGCAACCTCAACCTTATCAAACGGGATGGAAGTAACCGTTGATGCCGATGAAGGCAAAGTTTACTCCGGCTCGATAAGCGAACTTGTAGAGTGGTATAAATCAACTTCCGTAACTAAAAATGTATTTGCTAAAAGTCCGATGCACCGCATCTGGCAGAACAACTCGAAGCAGGTTATCCCCTTAAACTTAACTGATCCCGGCTCTTCAAATTTTTCGCCGGACAATTGTAAGACCCTGCACGACATTACCAGGTTTGCTCACGAATACGCGATGAGAGAAATGTTTTCGCTGTATGAGTCCGCCAAGTACGAGGACGAACATGCATATCCATTAAAGTTTTCGGTACCGCTGGATATTCACGTCATCGACCTCGGAGGGGGGCTGAAAGACGTTAAGGGTAAAAAGTACATCATCCCGGAAGATATTATTTCTGAGCCGTTCGTTTCTTTAATTAAAGGGATGACGGCGCCCGGAATTAAATGGGCTGGACCTTTACCTATAGATTTAAAAGGCTTCGCGAACCTCCTGATGTCTAACGTGGTCGATTCGAGCAGAGGCGACCGCGACCTCGGAAGCAGAAGCTACGCGATAATTTCCGATCGCTATGTAAATTTCTTCTCGAGATTGGGATACCATTTTTCCAGGCTCGACGCATATGCCAGCCTTGAGCTTAATAATAATTACATCAACTTCAATTTTAGAGGCGGTGCCGCCGATCCCATAAGGAGGATGCGCAGAGCTAAGATTATTTCAAAGGTTCTGGAAACATTGAACTTCTCAGTAACGCACAAGGACGATCATGTCCTGGCAAACATCAGGAAAATACCGCAGGCGTCTATTCATTCTTTATTGATTGAAATCGGCAGACTGATGGGAGCAGTAAGGAACGTTGACGTAACTTTGACAACAGATGAAAGTATTCAGAAATTTGTTGATGCCTTTCTCAGCGGAGATTCTGCCCCTGCATTAAAATATTTTGATAGCGACAACTGACTTAAAAGGTGTCAAATCTCTTTAAGCAGATAAAGGCGAATTATTAATTATACTTCTACCTTGATAATTCAGCTCTTTAGCTTTTGTTTTTACTGCGGCAACATATAACGCAAGAGGTCTGTATAAAAGATGAGACCACTTACCGAACGGAACCTCGACGACAAGCATCGGTACAACTATTACAAGATGAATCATATAAGTATAGTAAGTCGGCAAAGGCATATTGGTAACACGGAAAACGTGCAGAAGTATTCCGCTTAATGCGGAAAGAAAAAGGAGGATAGGAAACATCCAATCCGAAAAATGACTGAACTCATGCATTGCGGTCCGCTTTTTAATTCTATCAATTATAATCCAGACAGTTGAAGTAAGCAGCACAACTGTAGCATAGTAGCCTAAAATGCTTGTCCATCTAATCATGCTGTTGTTAACCTGGAACCACGGCAGGAACACGACAACAAGCGTAAACATAATTGCATATCCGCTTACAAGGAAAAGATGACGGACCCAGTTGATTTTTGAGTTTTGACCGTCACATTTAGCCCAACGTTTTTGCGTTACTCCCTGAATTACAAAATATGGGAGCTGTTTAAAATAATAGCTGATCGGGATATTCTCATCATGCGTTAACCCTAAGAACATCCTTGCTGCGTTGCTGAGTAATAACACGCCGAGAGCTAAAGCCATAATCCTGTCGCCGATATCTACAATATCAGCAGGGGCAAACTTGTCCAGCATAACGGTAGTAAGCGGCGCACTCCCCGATACTCCGAGCAGTCCAAAACCGAAATTTTGAGGCAATGTAAACATAAGGACAACTACCGCCGCCACAGCAAGTAAAATTCCTAACTCCCAGTAGACGGAACGGTACATCAAACGTGAAAGCCCCGTCCAGTCATACAATGACGTCAGGTATCTGCGAAGATTCATCATTGTCTCTCCCGGATTTCCTTTTCGGGGGCATCTTGCTGAACAATCGCCGCAATAAAAACAAAGCCAGGGCGCAGGGTCTTTCATCAGCTCGTCCTTTAAACCCCATTGCGCTAAAAGCATTTGCTTTCTCGGAAATTCAAATTCTTCATTTGAAAGACTGCAAACCGAAGTACACGTTGCACATTGGAAGCACTTCTGCGGCGTTCCCCCGCTGCTTTCTTTAAGATAATTGATTAACTGCAGATCGGGCTTAATTTTTTTTCTTGAGTTCATACCGGTACCCGTTCTCTGCTTCTTACTTTAATAGTACCTTCGCCAAAAAGACAGTACTTCAGCCAGTTGAAACCAAACAACAATAATTCTGCGTCGTCGTCTTTAACCTTTCTTACTGTCTCTTCATCTATTTCAAATCTTTTAAGAAAACTACTCTCAAAGATAAACTCCCTGAACTTATCAATATTATAACAGACGGTATAGAACATCTCCTGCTTTGCCGGTTCAAGCTGTCTGCCTTTCTTAAAATATCCATGCAGGGAAACATCCTTAAAATACTCGCCCATCTTAAAATATTCCTCAACGCCCTGCTCTCTTATCCATTCATCTACCGACTGTTGTTTTGATTCTTCGCCTCCACGGCAGACAGGCTCTTCTAAAATAAAATAAAACTCGCCTTCGCCGTTTTTCCCTTCATCTTTCGGAGATGCTACCCCGAGAGGAAACATTCTGCACGACCAAGGTCTGTCCTCGTATACAGAGCATCCTCCTTTGCCAACGAAAGGACAGGATTTTTTTTCATCATCATCCATCTTCAGCATTACTACCGGATGATTTTGCTTTTCATCTATCGGCAAAAAAGTATACTTATCCAGGAATTCCTGTGATGAAATATTGAGGCGTTTCTTCAGCCGTAAAATATCATACGGGGTCAGGAAGATATTAACATCGCTGCAGCACTTGTTGAAGCAGCTAATATCTTTGTGGCAGTTGAATTTAAAATTGCTCTGTTTGTTAAGCCTTGGAAATTCTTTTAAAATTGTTTCTTTTAACTTTTCTATTTCTTCCATAATCTTTTCTCCCTAAATTCCAGGCTGCTACGGTATAAGCAGTAAGGCAGGACTTTTATTTTAAGTAACTATAAAATTTTTTAACGCATCTTTAGACCACACAGGCAATGGTCCGGACTCTCCACTAACCGGATTTATCCTGTACCTGTAAGATATATTCTGGTTGAATTTCTCTTTCATCCAATCCCAGCCGCTAAGAAAGTAAGAGCAATCATCATTAAAGCAGACATACTGGAACTCTACACCCCAGGAGGTATCGGGCGGACACAGCCATTTCTTCAACGGCTGTTTACAGTGCGGGCAAATTTTGATTTTGTCTTCCATGATCAATTCAATTTTTTATTGAACTTTGAAATTAGCATCGCCTATTCATGTTGTATTTTTTCCTAACAGAATTGTAAATGTTCAACTTTCAATCCTCAGTTAGGATTAGGGAATCCTCGTTTCACCGGGATTCCCTATTACCATTTTGTATTCCAGCAGAATTAATTCACTATCGAAAGAATCGGTCTGGAAAACACATCCCATTTATCTGTCTTCGGATCCCATTTCATGTTGACGAATACCTTCCAGTCTTTTTCATCCATAGAAGGTTTATCTGAACGGAAATAGTAACCGGGCCAGCGGGTTTCATCTCTAAACAGAATTGCTCTTACGTGAGCTTCAGCCTGCCACATCCTATGGATGTTTTCCCAGCATCTCATCAGCTCATGCAGATCTGATGCAGCAAGATTTTTCGAATCCTCCTTTAGATAACTAAGAAGATCCAATCCTTTTTCCAGAAGACCCTTGCTGGTTTTGAATTGTGCAGATACGCCGCCTGCATATTCATCCATAATTTTCTGAAGCCTGAACATGAACATCTTCGGTTTAATGTAATTAGGATTAACTTCGGGGTCGCTTGAGCCTTTACTGAACTGATTGTATGTATCGATCGGTTTTAGTATTTCATTTTTCAAAGCATCAATTTCAGCCTGATTATACTGATGAGCGTTTGGATTATCAACTATATAATCAATAGCCGCCTTTGCTGCAATGCGTCCTTCTGCATGCGAACCGGACGAGAACTTAAGGCTTGATGCACCTGAGGCGTCACCAGCACAGAAGATGCCTTTTACGGTTGACATATTCGGATAGCCCCAATAATATTCCTTCGGTGCAAGATCCTTAGGACCGCTTACCCATGCGCCGGACGCACCGGAATGCGAGCCTATAAAGTACGGTTCAGCCGCTGCAATTTCCGATGACTTTTCTTCCGGTGCAGTGTTTGTTCCAGCCCAAAGTATTGCCTGCGAAATCGTCATATCGAGAAAGTCTTCCCACGCTTCTGCCTCAAGTTCTTTTAATTTTTTCTTTGCAGCTTTTTCATCACCTGATTCGGAAGCTATTTTCTGGATTGCCTCTTCTGTCTTCATATAGATTGGACCTTTGCCATCCATTACGTCAAGCATCATAAGCCAGTTACGCAGGTTTGCCGGAACAGGTTTTACCTTTCCGTAAGGCACCCACTTTTCCAATTCGGGTTTTCTCTCCGACATATAATCGCCGCCTTCGCCGTTTGTTGCCCTGGACTTGAATAACAAGAACCAGGCGCCGACCGGACCGTATGCGTCCTTAAATCTTACAGGAATAAAACGGACTTCCTGGCAGGTCATTTCTGCGCCTGCCTTAAGCGTAAAGTATGCGCTTGAACCGGAGTTCCAAGGCGGATACCACGCCCTTCCAAGTCCTTCGCCAGAGGAACGCGGTTTAAATACGTGGACAGCTCCGCCCATCGCTACAAGAACAGCCTTTGCTTTGAAAACATAAAATTTCTCCTCGCGTACGCTGAATCCGACTGCGCCCACGCAAACATCACCGTCCATTAACGGACCGACAATTAATACTCTCTCATAAAAATTATCTGCACCGATCGCATTTTTTCCCGCTTCGGCAACAATTACTTTATAAGATTCTCCGTTTATCATAAGCTGCCATCTGCCTTCATGCACATAATTGCCGTCGGCATCTTTCCAGATGGGTAATCCCCATTTTTCAAAAAGATGAACGGTAGAATCGACATGACGTGCAATGTTATAAACCAGATCTTCACGCGTTATGCCCATTAAATCGCTTCGGACATACTTTACGTAATCTTCAACGGTGTTCTTTCCGTCTTTTATTCCAACATATTGATTGATAGCGGAAAGACCCATTGCAACTGCGCCGCTTCTATCGACTGCGGCTTTATCTACCAAAGTAACTTTGAGACCTTGTTCCTTTGCCCAGTACGCAGCTTCAACTGCCGCACCGCAGGCAGCCATACCGCCGCCTACAATTAATAAATCGGTATTTACTTCTTCAGTTTTGAAATTTGCCATAACTTTTTCTCTTCCTTTTAATTTTTAATTGTTACTACTTCGGGAAGACCTAAAGACTGAGGCTCGGTAAAAAGAACGGGGCTCTTAAGGTCATCGTTGCCTGTACTCCATCCGCCGTCCGGTGCTGCTTTGCCTTCTTCGGTCGTACGGATCGGGAACTTAAATCTTTTCAAAGTACCGTTCCGGAACTTTATCGTCCACATTATCGAATCGGTACTGCGCATTGGTGTTACTGTAGCTCCAAGGGGAACAAAGTCGGCATAACCGCGTACTTCAACTGCCTGGTTGGGACAAATTTTTACGCAATTGTAACACTCCCAGCACATTTCAGGCTCACGGTTGTATGCCTTCATCGAATCCTTGTTCAACACCATTAAATCATTCGGACAGATGAACTGGCATGCTGTCTTATCCAGCGCCTTGCACCCGTCGCATTTATCAGGAATTACATAACTCGGCATTAGTTTATCTCCTATTTATTTTATAACAAAGTTGTAATTGATTTTTTTTATTCTAAAACTATAATGGAAAAACCCGGCTGTTAAATCATTTATTATTTTTGATGTTCACATCACCGGTTGCAAACTGGTGCATCTTTATTTCGACTTTTTCTTCCAGCGTTGCATAATATTCTCTTAAGATTGCCAGCACTTCGGGGCGGCTGAACTCTGCAGGAACGTCTCCTCCTTCCGAAAGAGCCTTTCTGAGAGCAGTACCGCTTAAGAACAGCCTGTCTTCCTTCTTATGAGGACACGTCTTCATCGAAGCCATACCGCCGCATTTGAAGCACCAGAAAGTCCAATCAATCGGAAGAGGCTTTAATAATAGTGAACCTTCGGGAATTTCATAAAAGATTTTCTGCGCATCAAACGGACCGTAATAGTTGCCGACTCCGGCATGGTCGCGACCAACAATCAGATCTGTGCATCCGAAATTCTGTCTGAATACGCCGTGAAGCAAAGCTTCTCTCGGACCTGCGTATCTCATATCA
>JBJKRP010000162.1:0-3873 GCA_046704565.1 Ignavibacteriaceae bacterium
ATCCTGCAAAAGCGGCTAAAGCGGCTAATGCCGACGGTATATCTTTAATCAATACCATTAACAGCATAGTTGGAATTGATCTGGATACATTTCAAATTAAGCCGAGTGTAGCAGGTAAAGGCGGTCATGGAGGATATGCAGGTGCTGCAGTAAAACCTATCGCACTTCACCTAGTTTCTCAAGTTGCTAGAGATAAAGAAATAGACCTGCCCATTTCAGGAATTGGTGGAATTACAAATTGGCAGGATGCGGTTGAGTTTATTTTATTAGGTGCGTCGAGTGTTCAGGTCTGTACAGCAGTTATGCATTACGGCTTTAGAATAGTTAAAGATATGATTGAAGGGATGGCCAACTGGATGGAATCGAAGGGCTGTTCTTCACTTGATGAAATTAGAGGGAAAGCACTGCCTCATCTGGATGATTTCGGAAACTTCAATCTTCTTCATAAAACTGTTGCAAGAGTCGATCAGAAAAAATGCATACACTGCAACCTTTGTTACATTGCCTGCGAAGACGGTGCTCATCAATGTATCGATTTAATTCCTGTAAACGGTCATAACAGAACTATTGTAAGAGAGAACGACTGCGTCGGATGCTCGCTTTGTTCTTTGGTCTGCCCCGTTGAAGACTGCATTTCTATGGTAAAAGTTGATGATGCATCCGAAGAAAAAACATGGAACGGTTTAATGAATGATTATCAAAATGAAGATAAACCTTTAACCTGGGAAAATTTGGGTGAGTTTCAGAAAAAGCATGGAATAGTAATTCATTAATTTTTTATAAGAAAATTTTTAAGGAGATGAAATGTCAACCTTAATTAAAAACGCCAGAATAATTACTGCCGAGCAGGATTATAAAGCTGATATTTATATTGATAAAGATACAATCACAACTATCGGATCCGCATTAAATATTACTGCGGATAATGTAATTGATGCCGCAGGTAAATATGTAATTCCCGGCGGACTCGATGTACATACACATCTGGATATGCCGTTTGGAGGAACAACTTCTTGCGATGACTTTGAAACGGGAACCAAAGCCGCTGCGTTTGGGGGAACGACATGTATTATTGATTTTGCAACTCAAAGCAAAGGAACTCGTATGCGGGACGCCCTTGACGTTTGGTGGAAGAAAGCGGAAAATAGGGCTACAATTGATTACAGCTTTCATATGATTATTACCGATCTTCCGGAAGCACACATGGAAGACATGAGCGATATGGTACGTGAAGGTGTTACCAGCTTCAAAATGTTTATGGCATATCCGAATGTTTTGATGACGGACGATGCGACTATTTTTAGAGCAATGAGGCATACCGCTAAGACAGGTGCTTTAGTATGTATGCATGCGGAAAATGGAAACGTAATCGATCTAATAGTCCAGCAGGCATTGGCAGAAGGAAAGACAGCACCGATATATCATGCTCTTACACGACCGACAACCGCAGAAGGCGAGGCAGTTAACAGATCGATTGCGCTTGCTGAAATGGCAGGCGCACCGGTTTATATTGTTCATCTTTCCAGCAATGATGCTTTGGAAAAAGTTGAAGAAGCCAGGGACAAAGGTTTGCCGGTCTATGCGGAAACCTGTCCACAATATCTTTTCCTATCACTTGATGATATGCATAAGCCGGGCTTTGAAGATGCAAAGCTTGTATTTACTCCCCCGCTCAGAGAAAAGTGGAACCAGGAAAAGCTTTGGGCAGGATTAAAACGCAATACACTACAAGTAGTCTCAACAGACCACTGCCCATTTTGTTATAAAGAGCAGAAAGAATTAGGGCTGCATGACTTCACTAAAATTCCGAATGGAGGCCCGGGTATTGAACATAGATTACAATTAATGTACGACGGCGGCGTACGGGAAAATAGAATTACTTTAAACCGTTGGGTTGAATTAACATCAACTACACCGGCAAAGATGTTCGGGCTTTATCCGAAGAAAGGTACGATTGCAGTTGGTTCAGATGCCGATATAGTAATTTGGGATCCGGAAAAAGAATATACAATCTCGGCAAAGACTCACCACATGGCGGTTGATTACTCTATGTTCGAAGGACGAAAAGTTAAAGGCAACATCGATACTGTTTTTTCAAGAGGCGAAGCAATAATTAGGAATGATAAATTTTTAGGAAAACCCGGCAGAGGAAATTTCATTAAGCGAGATACTTACGCGGGCGCTTGGAAATAGTAGTAGGCATGGCTGCATGGCTGCTCGATTGCATGAGTCATTCTTAAAATTATACTTTAATTTCATAATCATGCAGGTATGCAAACTTAGCGCTGCGAAGGCGACAATCAAGTTCAATATAAAGTTCCCGCCTTCACTAAATTTTCGGTGGGTAAACAAAATCGTGCGGCCATACAAGTCATGCAATCATGCTTTATTAAATTCGAGTCAATAATTTAAACGAATTAATTATGTTTCAACAATTTAATTCCAAACTCATCGAAACCGTTATAGACGACAAAGGGGAAAATAATTAAATTAATAAAGACCTTGCGCCTACAAAAATTTCGGAACGAACATGGGATACATACCACATAGCAGCTTTGTGGGTAGGAATGAGTGTTTGCATTCCCACATACATGCTTGCAAGCGGACTAATTGCCGGTGGAATGAATTGGTGGCAGGCAATAATAACAATTGCACTTGGGAATTTTATTGTCCTTATTCCAATGATTTTAAATGCACATGCCGGAACGAAATACGGAATACCTTTCCCTGTTCATTCAAGAGCACCGTTCGGTGTTTTAGGCTCTAACATTCCCGCACTGCTTCGTGCCATTGTTGCCTGCGGATGGTTTGGAATTCAAACGTGGGTCGGCGGACAGGCATTTAATTCATTAATAGTTATTCTTTTTCCTTCTTGGGCGTTATTTTCATGGGGACCAGCTGCCGGATTTTTAATCTTTTGGGGAATGAATGTTTACTTTATAGTAAAAGGCGTTGACTCAATAAAATGGCTTGAATCATACAGCGCGCCCTTTTTAATCGTTATGGGATTAGTGCTGCTGTTTTGGGCATATAAAAACGGAGGCGGTTTCGGACCGATTTTAAGTCAGCCCAGTAAATTTCATACTGTCGGAGAGTTCTGGAAATTTTTTATTCCTTCGCTGACAGCTATGGTTGGATATTGGGCAACATTATCTTTGAACATTCCGGACTTTTCAAGATATGCAAAAAGTCAAAGGTCTCAGATGCTCGGTCAGGCACTTGGTCTTCCCCCTACAATGACACTGTTTTCCTTTATCGGTGTTGCGGTTACTTCAGCGACAATAATTATTTTCGGCAAAGCAATATGGAACCCGGTTTTGCTTTTATCAAAATTTCACAGTCCCGTTATAATTGCACTTTCATTAATTGCATTAGTCATTGCAACTTTAACTACAAACATTGCTGCGAATGTTGTATCGCCTGCAAATGATTTTTCAAACTTATTTCCCAGAAAAATTAATTTTGTAAAAGGCGGTTTGATAACAGCGGTAATTGGGATTGCAATTCAGCCATGGAAGCTTCTATCCGATTTCAGCGCATATATTTTCGGCTGGCTTGTTGGTTATTCAAGTTTTCTCGGGCCAATAGCCGGCATTTTAATTTGCGATTATTATTTGATTAGAAAATCCAGGCTAACTGTAAAAGACATGTACCGAAGGAACGGGGAATATGAATACAAAAACGGATTTAACCTCAAAGCGATTTTCGCTCTTGCGTGCGGAGTAGTTGTTGCGCTTGTCGGTTTAATTATTCCTTCACTCGGCTTCCTTTACAATTACGCCTGGTTCGTCGGATTCTTTATTTCGTTTGTAGTCTATTATTTCATAATGGAGAAAGTTGAAACCGCATATACGTCTTCACTTGAACCGGATG
>JBJKRP010000163.1:0-17564 GCA_046704565.1 Ignavibacteriaceae bacterium
GCCTGCCGGCAGGCAAGTGTTTCGCCGGTCGCTTCGATACGATTCCTCGAAGACTCGGAATCACTCAGCGACCTTATCTACCTGCTGCGGTCGTCGAGTATCCCGATGAAAATCGGGATGTATCGAGACGACCGCCAGCCGCAAAGTTCCGCCGGTCGCTTCGATACTTCGGGCTAAAGCCCTCAACTCAGCGTCCTTATCTACTCCGCTAAGGTCATTGAGCCTGCCTGCCGAAGGCAAGCCTGCTTGCTGCATCTCTTAAGCTTTCGGGATACGGCAGTGTTCCCCAACGGTTGTTGAGTAGTTCGAGTCTGACCGATCAGACTCGAACGTATCGAAACAACCGGCGCGCTCAATCGCCTTGACTAATTATGTACCCGGACATTGCTTTATGAATCTATTCTGATCACACTCTGAATATACTCTGAACACACTCTGATTGCACTCCTCCAGGCATGTAATTACCCATTTCTTAGCATCCAATAGCTTTGCCGCCATTCTTTAACTGGTATAAAGATGTATGAAAGATAAAGTTAATAGATAACAGCCGGAGGGTACTCTTAAAATTAAGATGGTGTTAAGACTTAGAATGATATGGAGTGTAACAGGAAACTATAAAATACTCTGCGGATCTACATCATAAAATAATTTAACATCTCTGTATCTCGACTTCCTGTTGAACTCTACAAACGAGTTGAGCACTGCCTGCCGTAAAATCTTTCCTCCCGGGTCGGTCTCGCGCGGGCTCTTGATCAGTATATGGAACCTGTAATTATTTTTTATGCGTGCTATTATTGCCGAAGTGGGCGAGGATATCTTAAGCCATTTGCGGTATGCATTAAGCTCTTTATGAAAATCCATAATTGCGCCTCTTGCTTTTTCTTCTTCCGCGTCTTTCGTTTCAATAAGGCAAAGCCTTGTAAAAGGCGGATAACCGAGCTTCTCTCTTTCTATAATTTCCTTCTGATAAAAGCCTTCATAGTCGTTATGCAAAACCTTTTGGAGCGCAAAATGGTTTTCATTCTGCGTCTGGATAATTACCTCGCCCTCAACCCTGCTTCTGCCCGCTCTTCCCGCAACCTGCGTAAGAAGCTGGAAAGTTCTTTCGTCCGCGCGGAAGTCCGGCAGCCACAAAGTCGTCTCTGCGGAAATTACTCCGACTAAAGTTAAGCGCGGAAAGTCTAATCCCTTTGATACCATCTGGGTGCCGACTAATATGTCGATGTCTCCCTTACCGAACTCAAAGAGAATTTTTCCGAGAGATGCTTTCTTTGAGATCGAGTCCGAGTCGACTCTTTTTATCTTTATCCCGGGAAAATAAAACTCCAGCTCATCCTCAACTCTTTCGGTTCCAGTGCCGAAATATTTTATTTTAAGGGAACCGCAGTGTGTGCAGGCGTTCGGTACTTTCTTCGTCAAGCCGCAGTAATGGCACTGCAGTATATTCTGATTTATATGGAAGACCATCGGCACCGAGCAGTTGTCGCACGTTTCTATCTCGCCGCAGTCCTCGCAGTAAATTTGCGTAGAGAATCCACGCCGGTTCTGTAGAATGATTATCCCTTCTTTCTTCTTCAGCCTGTCTTCAATCTTATCAAGAAGCTGCTTGGAGAAAACGTTCTCCATCTTCTTCTTTTTCTTCTCGACGGCAATGTTTACAAGGCTTATCTTCGGCAGCTTCGCTTTGTCAACTCTTTCTGGCAGACTTAACAGCTTATACTTACCGGAGCGTGCGTTATACATGCTCTCTATCGAGGGCGTGGCTGAACCGAGGATAACAGGACAATTATAAATGCTTCCCAGGACAACCGCCGCGTCCCGCGCATTGTATTTGGGCAGCGACTCGAACTGCTTGTAGCTTGCGTCGTGCTCTTCATCCACAACTATAATTCCTGGGCTGCTTAACGGCGCAAACAATGCCGACCTCGCTCCTATTACAACCTTCGATTTCCCTTTTAATATTCGCCTCCAGGAATCATAACGCTCTCCCATCGACATGCGGCTGTGGATAACGGTTACCTGCTTCCCGAAGTTATTATATAGACGCGAAGTCATTTGAGGAGTAAGGGATATTTCCGGCACAAGAATTAAAGCCTGCTTTCCGCATGCTAAAGCCTTTGCAGTCAGCTCTATATAAACCTGCGTCTTCCCGCTCCCGGTAACGCCGTGCAGAAGGTACGCCAGGAACTTTTCCTCTTCTATTGCTGCCGAGGCTTCATTTACTATATTCTGCTGCTGTTCCGTAAGAATAATCCTTACATGTTCTTCTTTGTAACCCTCGGAATAGACACGGTCGACTTCTTTCTCAAATATTTTTACCAGACCCTTACCCGCCAGCGATTCAACTGAAGCTTGAGATGCTTCAGCCTTCTTTAATAACTCGGCTAAAGATACCTGCTTATTCTTTTTCTCGATCAGCTCAAGAATTATTTTCACCTGCTTCGGCGAGCGGCTCTCAAGCTCAGGGAAAAAGGCATAGATTTCCGCAAGCGGCTTATCCAGCTTAACGAACTTTGCCGTCTTTGCCTTTACCTTTGCCTCTTCTATTTCATCAAGGATGTTTAAGGCGCCCGCTTTCTCTAAGCTCCTTAGAGTCGAATAGATATTCTTTTTCTTAACAACCTTCTGTAGATAGGAAAGATTTATCTCATCTCTTCCCGCAAGGACTTTAAGAATGCTTGATTTTACAGAGTCTTTATTCTTTTCTTTTTGAAGAAGCTCTTCGCAGGCTTTTTCATCGCTTAAGATTTTTCGCTTCGTCTCTACTTCCGAGCCGTAAGGTACAGCAAGCTTTAACGCCTCGCCGAGTGAAGAAATATAATAGTCGGAAAGCCAGCGGTAGAACTCAAGCGATCTCTCGTCGAATACCGGCACTTCGTCGAGGATGTCGTTTATCGGTTTTATTTTTCCCGTTAACGGGGGAGTCTTAACAAGGTTAATTATGAATCCGGTTAATGTCCTTTTCCCGAATGGGACTACTGCGCGAACACCGGGTATTGCAGATTGTTCCAGTTCCTCCGGTATGGAGTAGGTGAAGGCATTTCTAAATGGAAGTGGAAAAACAATCTCGGCATACATATTATTTCTTAAAGTACGGTGCCAATAATTTAAATCTCGATTTATGCGTGAACGGGTTTCCAAGCATAGTAAAATCGAGCTCGGTGTAAGTGCTGTCCCACATTATTCTCTTGTAGCCATTTGACTTTATGATTGTACCGTTTGTCGCAATTACACTGTCGTCCGGCTGGAGATTTAAATAGTGGAACCCGCCGTCGTACCTCATGCCTTCGACATTATTTATGTCCGTAAACTTATATTCACCCTCGCCGACTAACTCTCCCTTTTCAATAAAAAGCTTTCTTGAGGTAACTTCTTTTCCCTGAGTCTTCTGGTCTCTTAGGAACTTGCTGCTCTTCAGCATATAATTGAAAAGATTATCTTTATCTTCGTTAAATTCTTTCTTCGTTGCCGCCGTAGATCTTATATCGTACGCTGTTAATAATACGGTACCTTCATTAGGATTTTTCAGCTTCACAACGTAAGAGACTTTGTGAAATGTTAAACAGCCGTCAAACAGCGTTAAAAATATGACTGCTAAGGGTATAATTATTTTCTTCATATACGATCCTTATAATACCGGGTTTTATCCGAATATTTTTATTCGGTGTAAAACCTTAAACGTTCCGGTAAGATTAATGAAATAATAATTTCTTTTGCTCTAATCTATAGCAGAGAAATCTCGTCGCTAAGAAGCTGCTCGAATGTTTCTCTTCTTCTAACAATCTTAAATTTATTTCCTTCAACGAGCACTTCCGCAGGTCTCTTCCTCATATTGTAGTTTGAAGACATTACCATCCCGTAAGCGCCGGCAGAAAGAACAGCAATATATTCTCCACGCCTGCACTCGGATATCCGGACGTCCTTTGCAAGGAAGTCTCCGCTCTCGCACACCGGACCGACAACATCGGCGGTTATATCTTTTTTATCCTTGGTTAATGTCAGAGGCTGTATATGATGATAAGCGCCGTAGATGCTTGGTCTAAGCAGGTCGTTCATTGCGCCGTCGGTTATTATGAAATTCTTATCGTGGTTCTTCTTTGTGTAGAGTACCTGCGCGATTAAGATTCCCCCGTTGGCGGTCATGTAACGACCGGGTTCAAGAAATATTTTGCAGTTAAGCTTTTGCAGAACAGGCAGTACGGCATCCGCATATTCATTAACCGTAAAGGTCTTTTCGTTATTATATGCAACGCCTATGCCTCCGCCAAGGTCGATATGCTCTAAGTTTACTCCTTCCGACTTTACTTTTAAGAAAAGCTCCGCAAGCTTTTCGACTGCCTCGACAAAAGGCTCCACCTTAGTTATCTGCGAACCGATGTGCATGTCGATGCCGGTGTACTTTATGTTCTCCAATTCCTTTTCCATCTTGAAGAGCCTCAAAGCCGTAGTGGCATCCACACCGAACTTGTTTTTAGCCAGACCTGTTGAAATATACGGATGTGTTTTAGCGTCAACATCCGGGTTAACCCTTATTGCAAGACGCGCCCTGGCGTTTAATGCTCCTGCAATTTCATTTATCAGCAGTATCTCTTCTTCGGATTCCGCCTTAATCATTAAAATGTCTTTTTCAATTGCAAGCTTTATCTCGTTCTGCGTCTTGCCGACTCCTGACATAACTATTTTCCCCGGGTCCGCGCCTGCTTTTAAAGCCCTGATCAATTCGCCTTCGGAATTAACATCCACACCGCTCCCGGCATCCACAAACGTCTTTATAACGCTTAAATTGAAGTTGGACTTGCATGCAAAGAAGACCGTGTGGTCTAAGCCGGCAAATGCCTCGTTGATTTCATTATATCTGTCTCTAAAAAATTTTTTGCTGTAAACGTAAGTCGGAGTTCCCTGCGTTTCCGCTATTTCTGAAAGAGGAGTATCCTCGCAAAAGAGTTGATTGCCTTTATATCTAAAATATTCGGATTCAAAATAGTTCATTAAAGTGTCGTTTTCTTTCTGATTTAGGGTACGTAAAAATAATGAAAAAATATTTCTTAATTGCATCAGGCTGAGAAGGGGAATATATCTTAGATTTGAAAGTCGTCTTCCCGGGATGGAATAAAAGTCTTTCTAACTTATTCAGCCTGTTTAGAGTTGATTATTCTGAATAAGTCGCACGGAAGACAGGATGAAGCGGGAGTCTGTAGATTATTCTTCCACCACAGTTGAAGCTTTGCGCCGGCAAATTGCCCCATGAAGAACGCAGCTACTAATACCGGGTAAGTTATAAATGCAAAGCCGATCCCCGATAAAAATCTTAATGCAACTACAATAGGTACCGGCAGATGGATAGCAAGTATCCATTGCAGCGAGAACTTCTTTACGTTTGATCTCCAATAACCGAAAGGAACATTGAATAAAAAGACCAGCAGCCCGACTTCGAATAACCTCATAACCTTTTCCCATTCTAAAAAACTATTTGCGAACTTAACACGCCGGTATATAATATTCAAACAAAATTAAAAAAGCCGTCGCGCATTGCATGACGGCTTTCAAAATGATTCTGTTTTTTTAACTTTATCACGTCTCAGCGAAACTTCACCATCTTTGTCCTAACCTATCCATCGAAGCCAGAATCATTTCAGCATTTGTTTCATTCAATTGGTTAGACAGTTCAGGCGGGAAAAGGTTTCTTTTATGACTTTAGCCCGTAATTTATTGTGATCAGGAAGACCTGCGAAATTAATGTCTTTAAATTTTTGCGGGATCCCTGATGGTCATTTCATTTTCAACGTTGCCTGTGTTTAAAGTTGCTGCCGGTTCAAACAGCATTACATGAACTTCATTCTCCGCAACGGGTCTATGCTCAACTCCTTTAGGTATGATGATGAATTCGCCTTCGTTTATTTCAATTTCCTTATCTCTGAACTCCATTTTAAAGCTGCCTTTAACAACGTAGAAAAGCTCATCCTCGTTATCATGCTTATGCCAGATAAACGGTCCTTTGAATTTTACAAGCTTAACCTGCTGCCCGTTTAGCTCGCCGGCAATACCGGGCTTCCAGTACTCGTTTATTAATTTTAGCTTATCGGATATGTTTACTTTGTCCATCTCAAATTTCCTGCAAGTTATCTTTTTCCAATTATTCTCCTGTGGTAATTTATCTGACCGAGATGATAATTCAGGTGAGCGGAAAGACTGATAAGGAAAAACCCGGTTGTCATTTCCTTATTAAAGACGTTTACCGGGTAAATTTTTTCAAAATCGGAGTCAACTAATTTCTTTAACGATGTGATTACAACTTCCTTTGTTTCTTCAATTTCACTGATTAAATCTTTCCGCGGAATGTTTTTCTTCCCGAATTCATCGTCGCGGTTCCTTGTATAGGCAATATTGCCCAGAACGTTCCCGATAAACTGTTTCAGGTTGCCGATTAAATGGAGACATAAATTTCCGCCGGAATTCTTTATATCTTTTTCAATAAGCCATAGACGGCTTTCGTTCTCATACGAGCTTATTTCTATTTTTAGTTTATTGAGATCACGTTCCAATATTTCTATTAAAGATTCTTTCAGCATATTAACCTCCGTAAAATTTGTTGAGCGAACATATTATTAAAATTTTTTAGTCACAATTAAATTTTTGTTAATTCTGATTTTTACTGCAGCGGCTTTGAACCAGCACACTTTTTAATTAAGCTTTCTTGCAACAACGACTGCCGTTTTTAAATTTTCCGCCGCTGAGTTGATGCTGTTGAACGCCTCAAGAAAGACAATATAAATCCCGATCCGTAAAGCTCTTCCGCCGTCGTCCAATCCGTTAAAGATAACGGAGCCGTTCTGCCCGCTCGCACGGTTATTGGATAATGTTCTTACAAGCCTTCCGCGGCTGTCAAATATTTTTATTCTTACCTGTGCGGCGGGCTGGCGCAGGCTGTAATTAATAACAGTGAAGTCTTCGAACCCGTCGTTATCGGGTGAGAAGGGATTTGGCGAAACGGAAATGCTCGAGCTAATATTTTGGTTGGAGGCATAAATGCTATTTTGCTTGCCGGGAGTAGCGCCAGCGCTGCTTGCGGAACTTGACCAATTCGCAGCCTGGTTACCGTCGAGCCCCGGATTTATTCTTTCGAGTGAAATGTTCTTTGTCGAAGTAAAATTTTTATTCTGCCATGCGCCGTAATAACGGACGGAATCTATTGTATTATTCTTTGCATCTGTTAGAACAATCGAATCATTGTCATTGGATAAACCAAGGTCCGGAGAATTTAGAATTGTTTTAAATTGATAGTCCTCTAAACCGTATTTGAAAATAACGGAAGAGTCGGCAGCCAGGATGTAATAAGTCCCTGCCGGAATATAATTATTAGTCTCCGATAGCATGTACTTGCTGTCCTTACCCGTAAAGACTTTCCACCCTCCGATATTAATACTTTCGCTGCTAAGATTGAGAAGTTCTATAAACTCGCTGTTGTCGCTGCCCGGATCGAACATTATCTCATTTATAACAAGATCGTTTTTTGTGTAAGATAAAACATTGAGTACTGAATTTATCTCGCCGGGAGTTGCTTTGTTTCCGGCAAGCGAGGTTTCCCAGTTTGTGCTGTCGTTTGTCGGAGATTGAAATCCGGCTCTTTCGAGCGAATGCCCGTTTGAACCGCCCCAGGAGCTGTTGTAATGCAGGCTGTCTATTGTAATGTCCCTAAAGTCCGTGATAACAATTCCATCTTCGGTATTCCCGAGAGATCCAAAGTTTGCAATTGCTATTTTTGATTTTATACCGGGGTAATAAAAGATGATGGATGAATCTTTAGCTATGACCAGATATTCGTCGGGTTCAAGGGTTAGATCATTATCTGCAATTTTATTTTTAGTTGGAGTGGTAAGCAGGTCGCTAACCGACCAATTCTTTAAGTTGATATTATCATTTGAAGCATTAATTAGCTCAATCCATTCCGGCTCCGTTTCTTTAGGCGCATACATTACTTCATTTATCAAAATTGATCCGTTGGGAAATCCGGGCGAAATGGTTTTGTAAAAATAGTTGTTGCTGGTATCCTGATCGATTTCCATCATGGCTGCTATATAAAATGAATGCGGCGAAGTAATATTTTGAATTGAATAGGGGAATGAAACAACTGATGAGTCGTAAGGATTAACGGTAAGGAATTCAAGGTTTGCCAGGTTAACATCCGGCAAAGAATCCCGGTTTGTATCTTCATAAAGTTTGAGCGAGAAGGGAGAAGAATATTTTCCGTTGTTTCTTACCATAGCTGAAATTGAAACGTTATCTTTTATTAAAGGATCGGCGGGATTAAAAACAATATCCGTAAGTGTAATGTCATAATCTTTCTGCGATAGTGAATTTATGTATCCGGGAGTTCCTCTATTTTTATTTGCGGTGGTTTTCCAGTTTGTTGAATCTGTAGATTGAACTGCCTGAGAAATTCTTTCAAGCGACATACCGTTAGTTCCGCCCCAGGAAGGCTGATACAAAAGACTGTCAATTAAAATCCCTGAAGAATCTTTAACGACAATCGCATCACCTGAGTTATTCAGCGAGGGAAAGTTTAACACGGCAACCGGGGACATAACACTAAAATTATTCACTATCGATGAGTCCTTGCTTACAACTAAATAGGACCCCGGCTGAATAAAAATATCATTTTTAAAAGCGGATGTCGATTTAGAGTTGTCGCCTATCTTCCAGCCTGAGAGATTTATTACGGAAGCAGACCTGTTGAAGAGTTCAATCCACTCCGGTTCGTCAGGAAGAGGTGCATACATAATCTCATTTACAACAACATCATTATAATGAACCGGCTGACCGGTAACAATAAATTTTAATATGAGGGAATTATTAGCGGTATCTTCATCTAAACTGAAGGATGCTTTGGCAATTATAAAATAAGTTCCTGGATGATCAATAGTTAAATTAGCGGCTGCGGAAACTGAATCTGAAAATTTTAAGTCCCGGATATCCGCGGCTGAAATCAGCTCCGAAGGGGAGGGAATAGAATCCATATTTTTGTCGTTGTAGATTTCTATTGTAAAATTATCCGCGGTGTTATTTCCTTTATTTTTGACAAACGCATAAATGGATAACTTCTCATTTAACTTAGGATTTTCAGGGGAAATTTTTATTTCCGACAGTTCCAGATCAAAGTTTAGCGGAGAAACGGAACTTTTGAAACCGGGGGTTCCATCGGGTACCTTGCTGTTTTCCCAATTGTCCGCCGAATTATTTTTCGTCAGCAAAATTTTTTCGTCGGAATATCCGGCTTTATTGTTTGCCGAATAAGTGTAGACATCAACAGTATCGTCGTTGGGGCTAAACAAAATAAGCTGCCGGCTCGTGGTATTTGCCATTCCGGAGGAACCAAATGAATTGTCGGAAATCTTTAATATCAAAGCCGAAGTAGGAATTAAATCTTTATAAATTCCATTCTCTAAATCGTAGTCTCCTTCCAGTATTACGGCATATGAGCCAGGCGGTAATATCGTTCCAAAGCCTGCCGAGGTTATAATGTCGGGCGAAGAAGTATAATACTTAATCTTGTAATTGCTTAAGTCTATACTCCGGGTGGAGGATAAATTGTATATCTCAATGAATTCATTATTGCCGGATTCCGGGTAAAACATTACTTCGCTGAATGTCAGAGATACATCTGACTGCGCATAAATAAAACAAGTTGAAAACAGAAAAACTAAAGGGAATATTTTTTTCATATTGATTCCCCCTTTCAACCTAATTAAAAATAATTTGTCCTGATAAAAGTACAAACTTAATTTGAAATAATAAAAATCAGAATCTCATTTGCCTGCCGCTCAATCTCATACTTAAACTTGAACTTAAACTTCCACCTGCATACAGAAAAAGTTCAAGTGTAAGTTTAAGTTCAAGAAGGTGGAACGGCTACGTTCTCTTTGCAATACTATCAAAAATAAAATCGGGTAATACACGGAGAAGTCTTGCCCCCAAAACGGTTGGTATAGGAAACTGGATCATTCTTTTCTCCTTCTCAATTCCTTTTAAAATTATTGCAGCAGCCTTCTCTGCTTTCATAAGGAACGGCATTTGAAATTCGTTTTTATCCGTTAACGGAGTCTTAACAAAGCCGGGCTTAACAGTAATAATCTTTACTTTATGCTTTTTCAATTCAGTCCTCAGGCTTTCAACTAAAACGGTAACGGCTGCCTTGCTTGCGCAATAGGGACCGCTTTTCGGAAATCCCCTCCCGTCTGCTAAACTGGAAACTCCGACTATGGTTCCTTCATTGGCTTTAATGAAACCGGGAAGCAATGCTTCGACGCAGTAAACTATTCCCAGCACATTTACTTCAAATATCTGCCGGGTAGATTCGGCATCAAAATTTTCTACGGATGATCTATTGCTTATTCCGGAGTTCAGTATGGCAATATCAATTTTGCCAAGGAGCTCTTCCGCCTTGCTGACGGCGTTTAAAACTTCTTTGCGGCAGCTAACATCGCATTTTATCGATACGATCTTATTTTTATCACCGGATAATTCGCTGGCTAATTTGTCCGTGATCGCGGTTCTCCTGTTTAGAAGAGCGAGGCTGCAGCCTTTAGCAGCAAGCTGTTTGGCAAGCTCCAGCCCGATGCCGCTGGAGGCGCCGGTTATTAAAATTTTCTTTCCCTGAAGTGTCATGAATTTAATCCGGTTTAAGAGGTTACAAATATACTCGTATTTTTAATCCTGAAAAAAATCAAGCCGGCTTCTTTAAACTTTTCTATTAGAGAACAAATTGTTATCTTTTCATCAAAAATTATTCCAATGTTTGTTAATAATTTTATACGAATTGAAGATGTTATTGTCCGCCAGGAAATTTCGGAAACGAAGTTTGCATGCGATTTGAAAAAATGCAAAGGTGCCTGCTGTACTCTCGAAAGCCCTTACGGCGCACCTCTCCTTGATGAGGAAATAGAGAAAATAGAAAAAATTATTGAGACAGTTAAGCCTTATCTTCCCCAAAGACACCTGGAGGCAATTGACGACGAGGGCTTTTATGAGAACAAAGACGGCGAGCTCGTAACAAGGAGCGTGGAAAACAAAGCCTGCGTATTTGTATATTTCGATCACGGAATTGCGAAGTGCGGAATTGAGCGGGCATTCAATGACGGCAAGACGGATTTTAGAAAGCCGATCTCATGTCATTTGTTCCCGATCCGTGTTTCCAAGTTCGGAGGTGACGTTTTAAGGTTTGAAAAATTCACCGAATGTTCTTCTGCGCTTGAGAACGGTGCAAAGAACAATATAGATTTAATAGATTTTTGTGAAGATTCGTTAATTAGATTATTTGGTAAAAAATGGTATTCAAAATTGAAAGAAGAAATCGGGAAAGAAAATGTTAACACTTAGTCAGAAACTTGCGCAGCAGCAGAAGCTTTCGCCGCAGCAGATACAGTACCAGAAACTTTTGCAGTTAAATACAATTGCCCTTGAACAGAGAATTAAGAATGAACTTGAGCTTAATCCCATACTTGAAGAAGTAATGGAAGATGAAATTGATATGTCGATTGAAGTTGACGGCAAAGATAATTCGGATGATGCGGGAACGGAAGATGAATTTGAAAGCAGCGAAAAAGATGAGTTCGAGCTTGAAGATTTTATGAACGATTCCGATTTTGAATCGGACAAGCTTAACCGAAGCAAGGATGACGAGGTATATCAGCCTTTGGCTCCCGCAAGGGAAAGTCTGAGCGAGCACCTGAGAGAGCAGCTAAGTATGCTGAACCTTGACGATAACTTTTACATGCTTGGTGAAGAAATAATCGGTAACCTGGATGCCGACGGCTATTTAAAGAGCGGTCTGGAAGAAATATTGAAAGAGCTCGAGATGTTTGAGCATGTACAAATAACCAAAGAAGAGGCGGAGGCTTTGCTGAGGAAGATCCAGACTTTTGATCCCGTCGGTATTGCCAGTCGCAGCCTCCAGGAATGCCTTCTTGTGCAATTAAGAAATCTGTCCTTCGATCCGTACTATTCATATCTTGCTGAAGAACTTCTCCGGAATTATTTCGGCGACTTTACTCAGAAACGCTACGATGTTATAAAGCAGAAGATGAACCTTACGGATGAAAGTCTGAAAGCGACAATTGAACTTGTTCAGAGTCTGAATCCTAAGCCGGGAGAAGGCAACATTGAATCGGTAGAAATGAACCAGATTACTCCCGACTTCATTATTGAAAAGGTTGATGATTCTTTCGTAATTGCCTTGAATGACCGAAGTGTTCCTTCGGTTACTCTTAGCAAGACTTATCTTGAAATGATTGAGCAGAATAAAAAGGGAAGGAAATCTTCACCGCGTGAGAAGAATACCTACAAGTTCCTCCGTGAAAAATTTGAATCTGCAAAATGGTTTATTGCATGCATCCAGCAGCGGCGGGAGACCCTGATGAAGATTATGCAGGCAATTGTTGAAAAGCAGTATGAGTTCTTCGACAAGGGCGCAAAGTTCTTAAAGCCGATGATATACAAGGATATTGCCGATGAAATAAATATGGATATCTCAACCATCAGCCGCGTAGTTAACGGCAAATATGTTCAAAGTCCTATGGGCATCCATGAACTGAAATACTTCTTCAGCGAAGGCTTAAGCACCGATTCGGGCGAAGAGGTCTCCAATAAGCATATCAAGGAACGGCTAAAAGAAATCATCGGCTCGGAAGATAAAAACTCGCCTTACAGCGACGACAAGCTTGCCGAAATGCTGAATGAAGAAGGTATACATATAGCCAGACGGACAGTTGCGAAGTATAGGGAACAGTTGAGGCTCCCCATAGCAAGGCTTCGCCGGGAATTATGATAAGCGATGCTGCCGGCGTATTAATTATAATCTTTTGTTTCGCTGCGTTCGCCTTTCTCCACTCCTTTCTCGCCTCAAACAATGTGAAAAAATTTTTATGCAAGCGGTTCGGCGGGTTAATTGCTTATTACCGCCTCCTATATGTTTTATTCTCACTTATCTCATTTTACTTTATTTATGAAAATGTTCCGCACCCTATCGGGATTATTTACGACCTCCCGTTCCCGTTCGACTTTGTTGTCCTAATACCGCAGTTCATTAGTCTTGCAGGAATAATCTGGACTCTGAAATATTTTGATGTACGCGAGTTTCTCGGCATCAGCCAGATACTCCGATGGAAGGTTAAAGAATATGATTCAGCCGATCTCGATGAAAGACTGACGCTGAATAATAAGGGTCCATACAAGCTGTGCCGTCACCCGGTTTACTTCTTCTCAATAACGTTTTTATTATTCAGAGCGGAGATGGATTTATTCTATCTAACACTTTTGGTCTCCGTAATTATTTATTTTTATATAGGATCTTTCTACGAAGAGAAAAAGCTGGTTGAAAAATTCGGAGAAGAATATTTGAATTACCGGAAAACAGTGCCGAGGATAATCCCCTTTTCTTTTCCGAAGACTAAGACCGGGGCATGAAATAATAAAAAAAAGTTGTACTTTACCGCATGAAAAAAATCCTGTTTTGCAAAACGGATTTTTTATTGTAATCTTTATCAATATTATGAAAATCCGGGGGTTGAAACTCTCATAAAAATTGCGATTATAAGAATTATGTTTTTAAATTTATACCGGAGATTGAAATTTTGGAGCTAAGTAATGGAAACTAAAATTCATGCAACTACGATAATCGGCGTTGTGCACAACGGGAAATCCGCCATAGGCGGTGACGGACAGGTTACGCTCGGCAATACGGTAATGAAGCATAATGCCTTAAAGATACGGAGGCTTGCAGGCGGAAAGGTATTGTGCGGCTTTGCCGGTGCTTCGGCGGACGCGTTTACCCTGATGGAAAGATTTGAAGATAAGCTTGAGCAGTATAGAGGTAACGTAAGCAGAGCCGCGGTTGAGCTTGCCAAAGACTGGCGTACCGACAAGTTTCTCCGCAAGCTTGAGGCTATGCTTGCCGTAATTACAAACGATAAGGCAATGATAATTTCCGGCAACGGCGACGTAATAGAACCGGACGACCAGATAGTTGCTATTGGCTCCGGTGGAACGTATGCGCTTGCTGCGGCAAGGATGCTTAAGAAGTACAGCAGCCTTTCCGCAAAGGAAATTGTTGAAGAGGCTTTGAGGACAGCTTCTGAAATCTGTATCTACACAAACGATAAAATTAACGTGGAAGTCATTTAATGGTTATGAAGAATAAAACCCGAAAAAATTTTACACCGACTCAAATAGTCAATGAGCTTGATAAATATATTATAGGTCAAACGGATGCAAAAAGGGCGGTTGCAATTGCACTGCGAAACCGTTGGAGACGTCAGCAGATTCCGGATCAATTAAGAGAAGAAATTTTGCCGAACAACATAATTCTGATCGGTCCTACCGGCGTTGGCAAGACCGAAATTGCAAGAAGGCTTGCGAAGCTTGCCGATGCGCCTTTTGTAAAGGTCGAAGCATCAAAATATACGGAGGTAGGCTACGTAGGCAGAGATGTTGAATCAATGATTCGTGATCTGACGGATTATGCAGTCAACTTGATTAAATCGGAAAAGACCCTTGAGGTTCAGGCAAGAGCTGAGGAACTTGCCGAGGAAAAAATTCTTGACCTGCTGATTCCTCCTGTGAAGAAGGCTGCAAATCACGTCAGCCAGCAGGCGGAGGGAGAGGTGAACAGCGAGGCTTATCAGAATCAGAAAACCCGCGAGTGGATGAGAGAAAAACTGAAAGCAGGTGAGCTTGATGATAAGATGGTGGAGTTTGACGCGAATGCACAGAATGGCGTCGGGATGCAGGTCCTCGGGCCATTCGGCTTTGATGATCTCGGAATAAACTTTCAGGAAATTATGGGCAACCTGATGCCGAAGAAGAAGAAAAAGAGAAAGACAAAAATATCCGAGGCGCGTGTTATTATAGCGCAGGAAGAAGCGCAGAAGCTTATCGATATGGATGCCGTTCAGAAAGAGGCGATTGAGCGCGTGCAGGAATCGGGAATAGTTTTTATTGATGAGATTGATAAAGTTGCTGGCGGCGGCAAGGGGCAAGGACCCGATGTTTCGCGTGAAGGCGTTCAGCGTGATCTTCTCCCGATTGTTGAAGGTTCAAATGTAAACACAAAGTACGGCGTTGTAAAGACCGATCATGTTCTGTTCATAGCTTCGGGTGCTTTCCACGTCTCTAAGCCGTCTGATTTGATCCCCGAGCTTCAGGGACGCTTCCCGATCCGCGTTGAGTTGAAGAGCCTGACCCAGGAAGATTTTGTCAAGATTCTTACAATGCCCGAGAATGCCCTTCTTAAACAATATAATGCTCTACTTGACTCGGAAGGAGTTAAGCTTGACTTTACTCCCGATGCAATTAAAGAGATTGCACGCATCGCATCGGAGGTGAACGAGGAAGTTGAAAACATCGGTGCAAGGAGGCTGCATACCATTCTCACCACGCTGCTGGATGATATCCTTTTTGAAGCGCCGGATAAAATTCCTAACGAAAAAGTAAAGATCACAGCCAGGTTTGTAAAACAGAAACTGGATAGTATTGTAAAGAACCGGGACTTGAGTAAGTTTATCCTGTAATACCGAAAAATATTCATCAGCCTATGACGAATCTTTTATCTTTCACAAAAAATAAATTTGCGATAAAGATATTCTTGTTCGTCATTGCTCTGGCGTTCCTTGTATTTTTCTCCGGTACCAGGAAATCTCTTGATTGGAGCTTTGAAAATCTTTTTGCTTTAACACGGGGACAAATTCATCCCGACACTAATATTGTTCTAATCGATATTACCGCGAGCGATATTAATAACCTGGGAAACTGGCCCCTGAAGCGAAGCTATTATGCACTTCTTATTAACAGCCTTTCCAATTACCATGTCAAAAAGATCGGGCTTGAAGTCTTCTTGAGCGCAAAGTTTGTAACTCAGACATTATACGACAACCTTGTTACAAAAGAAATTGAACGCTCCGGCAGAGTTGTTTTAAGCTCAGTTGCCGGGAATGTCTATGAAAGGAAGAATCAATTTTATACCGATTCACTCAGCTATCCGAGCCCGAAGCTTCTGGATGAAAGAATAGCGACCGGTCATTTGAACTATCTTTCAAATTACGGATTTGAGATTCCGCTGATAATTCACGACGATAATTCGACAGTTAAGGCTTTTGCATTGCAATTAGCAGGAAACAGCTTCAGAGCAGGAAATGACGGTATAATAAAGGTCAACTTTATATCGTCATGGAAGAAGTTCAAGCAGTACTCATTACTTCAATATTTTTCCTTAGTCAACCAGAATAGCACGGAACTTCAAAGTCTGAAGGGAAAGGTTATAATCATTGGAGTAAGCGATCCACAGGTCTCATCGACTATAAGCTCAGCATTCGATAGTGACATGCCGGACTTTGCGCTTCACGCTTTTGCTCTTGACAATCTTTTAGACAACAGGACTCTTAATGATAATCTCCTTTTTCCCTCCGAAATATTTTTCATTCTCGCTGTTCTTGTTTTTCTCTTTATCTTAAGGAAGAACCTATTTCAAAGTACATTCCGTTTTTATCTGATTAGCTTTGCAGTCTCATTGTCTTTTGTTTTTGCCCTATACTCTTATCTCCACATCGAAACCGCTTATTCTTTCTTCCTGGTTCCGCTTGCGCTCTTTGCACTGACTGATTTCATTTTCTCTCTTACTGAAAAGGAAGCCAGGCTGAAAGACATTCTAGATGAAGCAGTTCTCCTTAAGAATCTTCTTAATAAAAAAGAACAGGAACTTGAAAGACTTCAAAAAGAATTGAATTTATCTGCGGGAGGAAGCTCTGCTGCTATTGTTGAAAAGATAAAATCTCTTAAGAACGACATAGAGAGGCTAAAGGAAAATAGAGCCGATAAGATTGAATCGGAAATGCCCTCGGATGGAGAGATAAAAGAGTTCTTCGGCATCGTTTACAAATCAAAGGCTATGGCGAAGATAATAGACATCATTAAGAAAGCCGCACCCGAGGACGCAGGCGTTTTAATTTTGGGCGAAAGCGGGACAGGGAAAGAGCTTGCAGCAAGGGCAATCCATCAGCTAAGTAAAAGAAACAAAAATAATTTTGTTGCTGTAAACTGCGGGGCATTATCTGATACTCTGCTTGAGAGTGAATTGTTTGGGCATGTAAAAGGAGCCTTTACAGGAGCCGTAGCGGATAAAATAGGGAGGTTTGAAGCCGCAGACAACGGGACAATTTTTCTTGACGAGATTGCGGAAACAAACGAAAACTTCCAGGTTAAGCTGCTTAGAGTAATTCAGTCGGGAGATTTTGAAAAAGTCGGCTCTTCAAAAACAGAACACGTAAATGTTAGAATTGTAGCAGCAACCAACCGTCAGGTAGAGAGCCTGGTGAAAGAAAAAAAGTTCAGGGAGGATCTTTTCTACAGGCTTAATGTTATAAAGATTGAACTGCCCCCGTTGAGAGAAAAGAAAGAAGACGTTTTAATCCTTTCAAATTATTTTCTAAAAAAAGAAGGAGCGGGCATGAGATTATCCGGGGCGGCATCCGAAGCATTGGAAAAGTACGATTGGAAAGGCAACGTACGCGAGCTTGAGG
>JBJKRP010000164.1:0-7281 GCA_046704565.1 Ignavibacteriaceae bacterium
CTCTCTAATTTGTTCAAGGCTTTGAGGGTCAAGGTCAATCTTTGAGCGGTAATCCCTGACGAACTTTGAGGCATCATTTACAAGCGTAATTGCAGACTCAATTTCTCCCAGCACTTCGAGGAAAGACTTATCAATTTTACTCAGCTCCGCCAGTTCGTTCTGAATCTTCCCGAGATGATCATTGATCGAACTTTCAGATTCATAAAGCGACTCGTAAGCCGACGTTGTAAGTTCCATCAGCTTTTCCGAATTTTCAAGTAAGTTCAGTTCCTCCTTTAACTTTTCTTCCTCGCCGTCAACCGGTGAGACGCTGTCTATCTCGTTAATCTGGAAAGCATAGAGATCTTTCTTCTCTCTTAAAATACTCTCTCTTTCTTTTAGTGTATCTAACTCTTTTGAAAGCGAAGTTAACTGACCGTAAAGGTTAACATAAGCTGCAAGAAGCTCGCCGGGTGTGCCGAACTCATCCAGGAAGTCTATATGAGTCTCCGTCCTTAACAGCGATTGATGTTCGTGCTGTCCATGAAGGTCAACCAAAAGATTTCCGATTTCCTTAACAAGAGCCAGTGGTACAGGCGTATCGTTTATGAAACAACGGTTAGAGCCTTTTACGGAAATCTCCCTCCGCATTATTAACTCCGGGAAGAATTCGATCTCGCTCTCATCCAGAATACTTTTTACTTTTTTATTTGTCTCTACATCAAAAATCCCTTCGATGATAGATTTAAAAGCTCCTTTACGGACAACCTCGGTAGATGCTCTTTCCCCCAGCAGCAGACTCATCGCGTCTATCAGGATTGATTTGCCGGCGCCAGTTTCACCGGTAATTATATTCAGCCCGCTTCCGAACTCGACGTTGATCTGCTCGATGAGTGCGTAGTCTCTAACCTGTAATGATTTCAGCATACTTTGAATGAAATTTGATGCGGCTAATTTAGCTTATTTGGTGTGGAAATTCAAAGCAAAGAATTGCTCAAAATACAATATCTAAGTTATGCGGGTATAAGGTATAGAGGTAAAAAGGTATATGGATTTACCGGTATACCTTATATCCTTATACCATAATCCTAATATTCTTTGATCGAATTATTGCCTCAAATTAATTTTAATTGGGATGCGTAATGAATCCCGCAGATAGTCTTAGCATCAAAGATTTCCCCGCTGCGAATTTTATTTTCGGCTTCATCCGGAGTCAGTTCAAGTATTTCCATACCTAACTCGCCTTCTTCGCGGTTATGATTACCGGGAACCAAATCTTTCATAAAATAAATATGCAAAATCTCTGTGCAGAATCCCGGCGTTGTACAAATCTCTCCAAGCCTTTCAACCCTGCCGGCTTTGTAGCCTGTCTCTTCTTCAAGCTCCCGCACCGCACAGTCCTGCGGATCCTCATCTTTATTCAACTTACCTGCAGGCAGTTCAATTATGTCTTTTTGAAGCGGGTACCTGAACTGCTTGACAAAAATTATTTTGCCGTTGTCCTTAACGGCTACGGCAACTGCTCCGCCAGGATGGACGGCAGTTTCTCTTACGCCTTTGTTGCCGCTGTCGTATTCAATCTGGTCTACATGAAGATCGAAAACTTTTCCCCTGAACAGTACTTCACTTTTAAGAATTTTAAAATTCATATTATTCATTCATTTATTATTTTAGGAACGATAAGAAGGATCGTAATAAGGAACCAATTCATGTCCTAAAAATTTCAGCAAAGCAGCAATTACTCCCAGATCATCAAGGTAACCGATAAACGGAGTAATATCGGGTATTGCGTCAATCGGACAGATAAAATAAATCAGCCCGGCTACTACAATTGCTTTACGGTGCCATGAAACGATAGGATCGCGCAGGTACCTGTATAAGGCAATAATGTCTTTTGCGAAAGATATCTTCTTACCGACCCGCCCAAGCTTAGCCCACAGGTTCTCTTCAACGTACTTAATATTTTCATTTACTTCTTCCTCGGTCTTACCGCCGAAGTCCAATGCCGAGAGATCATCCTTCTCCTCAAGATCAAAATCAAGCTCGGTCATATTTACTCCTTATTTTTTATGTTCGTCATACCATTTAAAAATCGAGTCCCACCAGAAGCGTGCATCCTGCGGATGGATTACAAAATGAAATTCATCCGGGAAATAAATCAGCTTGCTTTCAACGCCAAGCCTTTGAAGCGAAGTAAACAACTGGAACGCCTGCTCTTCCGGTACACGGTAGTCATGCGCGCCTTCAAAGATCAGCATCGGAGTTTTTGCATTTTGTATAAACCTTTCCGGGTTCCATTTCTCATACAACGCTCTGTTCGTCCAAGGAGTTCCATTAAATTCCCATTCGGGAAACCACAGTTCTTCAGTTGTTCCCCACATGCTTACTGTATTAAATACTCCATCGTGCGAGACAAGCGCATTAAATCTATTAGTATGTCCTTCAATCCAGTTAATCATGTAGCCGCCATAGGAAGCACCGGCTGCAAATGTATTTTTCTTATCGATAAAGTTAAAGTGCTTAACTGCATAATCATAAACATCCATCAAGTCCTGATAAGGTCTGCCGCCCCAATCTCTTGAAACAGCATTTGTAAACGGCTGACCGTAGCCGGTGCTGCCGGTAGGATTAGGCGCAATTACGACGTAACCTTTGGAAGCAAACAACTCGGTATTCCATCGGTAATGGAAATCATCTTCCCAGTGTCCTTGCGGTCCGCCGTGAATTAAGAAAATCATCGGATATTTTTTTGCCGGATTGAAGAACGGCGGTTTAATTAGTTCGGACTGTATCTTCTTACCGTCAGCGCCTTCACACCAGAATGTTTCAAGTGGAATCATTTCAATGTTTGCCAGGCGGTCTTTATTCAAATGAGTAATCTGCTTAATGTCCCCGCCGCTTGAGTTCATCGAGAAAATTTCATACGGAAGGTTTGACCTTTGCTGTTTAAAATAGATTGTCTTGCCGTCCGGAGAAACGACAACATTAGTGTTGCTGTGCTCTTTTAAGATCATATCGATCTTGTCTGTATTGATATCAATTTTATAAACAGAGTTGAAGATTTCATTGTTAGCCGTAAAATAAATTTCTTTGGAGTCCGGCGACCAAACAATTTCGCCGACCGATCTATCAAATCCTTTTGTAAGATTTTTAAGCTTGCCGGTTGACCTATTATATAAAACCAGGTATGATTGATCCGACTCGTGTCCCGGTACAAGCATCGACGAGAATGCTATATACTTTCCATCCGGAGAATAAACAGGTTGGCAGTCAACACCCTTACTCTCTGAAATTTTTTTCATCGGAGCTTTCTCATCTTTTTTAAGATCGGTAAGATTTACAATATAAACTTCGTTATTTGTACTGTTGGCAACAACCGAATTTGGATTCATTGTAAAGGCAACCTGCTTGCCATCGGGAGAAAAGTTAAAGTCGTTGTCGCTTCCCAGATCGAGCGGCGGCACGTCGTTATGCATCAAGTAAGTTAAATCGGAATATTCTTTCGTTCCGGTATCATATAAAAATATATGGCTTCGCTTCCCGTTCAGCCATCTGTTCCACTGCCGGAACATTAAATGCGTAAGCACTCTAACATTCAGTTTAGATTCCTTCTTCTCTTCATCTTTTTTCTTATCGCATTCCTGGTTTGGACAGTCGGGATAAACCGAAGATATTATTAAAAACTTTTTTCCGTTATGCGACCATCTATAATCATCAACGCCTGTATATAAATCTGTTACCTGTTGATCATCGGAGCCGTCAAGGTTGCAGGTATGAATTTGATCATCGACAATGTAGGCAATCTTCTTTCCATTCGCAGAGAACTTAGGAGACGATTCACTTTTATCAGAATTATTTAGTTTATGAATGTCCGAACCGTCGGCATTAACTAAATAAATCTCCGTCTTGCCTTTATTTTCTTTCATATTGTAAGTGGTTACTGTAAATGCTATTGTCTTTCCTTCCGGGGAAAGCTCGAACGTCCCGACCCTTTTCATTGCCCAAAGATCATCAACCGTTAACGGGCGCTTTACTTGTGCAGCAAGAAGAGTCGGCAGCATTAATAAAATTGTGAGAAGAGTTTTCATCTTATCCTCAAACTGATTTATAAAATTTAACGTTAAAAATAGCCTAACCGGTTTTGAAAGGCAAAAGTAAGAGCGCACAAATTTTATTTTTTCATGTTTAAGTAAGTTTAATTACATTGCCGTTGATATTAAGAAAGATTTTTACGATGAACAGGAAGCCTAAAACATTTATTTCTCCTGAAGATCATCTTAAGATTAGTTGATTTCGAGGAAAAAGATTAACTGCAAACGATCCATTTTTTGGTAATATGACTTTTCTTCCCGGTACAAATAAACAAATAGAGATATTATTAAATTCACTCGCAGGAGAACTTACATCCATATTAATAATAGGTGCGGGCTGTGAAGAAATTTCGAAAATGATGGCAGCAAAGTATTCCTGCGGTGTTGTTATTATTGTCGAAGATAACGAATCGCTTCTTACTTCACGGCTAAAGCTTTCGGGACAGGAAAAAATTAAAGTCAGAATGATGGATTATTCCAATACCGATTTTAGGGACTCATCCTTCGATTTAGTATATGCCCAGGCATCAATTTCCGGTAACAGAAATAATATCACTAAAGAAGTAAAAAGAATTATTAAACCGGAAGGATACTTCTGCAACGGTGAGGTTGTTAGCATAAAAGATTCTATTCCTGCCTTTGTTGAAGATATCTGGAAAGCTTCAGGCATCTCTCCTCTTAGGTCAAATGAGTTTGCGGAATACTTTAGAACAAAAGGATTTGATATAATTGGAGAAACTGATCTATCGGATTCTTTAAAAGAATTTTATTCAACCGGCATTCGTTTACTAAAAGAAAAGTCCTCCGGATTTTCCGAACAAGAAAAAAGCTATTACAAAAAATTACTTAAACAGATTAGCCATGAATCAAACGCCTATCTGAAGCTTGGCGGCAGCAAATACATCGGCTTCAAAATGCTAATAACGAAGAAGGAATCGGTTTGAAAAAAGGAGACCTTGTTGAATTGGAAATTGAAAAGTATGCGTTCGAAGGGAGAGGTATTGCAAAAGTTCCGGTCTCATTAATTCGGTCTGATCTGGGAAAAGATGAAGACCCAAACATGAATTATGTTGTATTTGTTGACGGCTCATATCCCGGCGACAAAGTAAAAGCTGAACTTAAAAAGATAAAAAAATCCTTTGCGGAGGCTAAAGCAGTTGAAATAATCTCGCCTTCAAGTTCAAGAATAAAAGCCTGGTGCAAGCACTTTGGAGAATGCGGCGGATGTAAGCAGCAAGACCTTGACTATTCTCAACAGGTTAAATTCAAGCAGCAGCAGGTAGAAGAAATTTTCGACAAGCTGGGCGGTTTTAGTCATTTTGAAATCGAAGACATTATTCCTTCCGAAAAAATATTCTTCTACAGGAATAAGATGGAATATTCCTTTTCAGATAAGCGGTGGCTAACGCAAGAAGAAATCAATTCCGGTAAAGAAATAGAAAAGGATTTCGCACTTGGTCTACACGTTCCGCAGGTTTTTGACAAAGTGCTGGACATAGACCAATGCTTTCTTCAATCGGAAACAAGCAACAAAATTCTAAACTTTACAAAGGAATTCTTCAAGAAGAAAAATTTTGTAGCATACTCGACAAAAGCTCATTCAGGATTTCTCCGCAACTTAGTAATAAAAACTGCCCATCATACCGGCGACTTGATGGTAAATATCGTAACTTTCTCGGAAGACGACGAACTAATAAACAGCTACTCGGAAGAATTGATAAGACAGATTCCGGAGATTACCACAATCGTAAATAATATTAATCGGAAGAAATCTTCTGTGGCTACCGGCGATTATGAAAAAGTAATATACGGCAGCGGATTCATTCATGATTTAATCGGGAGATACACATTTAGAATAAGCGTCAACTCTTTCTTCCAGACAAATACACTTCAAGCGGAAAAGCTGTACCAAACAGCTCTTGACTTTGCGGAACTTAGCGGGCAAGAAATTGTCTACGACCTTTACTCCGGAGCCGGAACTATCTCAATTTTCGTTTCAGGAAATTCTAAAGAAGTTTTTGCGTTTGAAACAGTTGAGTCTTCCGTTAACGATGCCGAAGAAAATAAAAAAATAAATAACGCTGTTAATGTTCACTTCTTTTCGGCAGATTTATATAAGTCGTTTCTTCCTTTGGTGCAGGAAAACAACTTACCCACGCCGGATGTTGTAATCCTGGATCCGCCGAGAAGCGGCATGCATACAAATACAGTTGAGGATGTAGTTAAATTAAACCCCAAAAAGATTGTTTACGTAAGCTGTAATCCTGCAACGCAGGTAAGGGATATTAAGATGTTTGTAAATTCAGGATACGAGCTGATTAAGATTCGACTGGTGGATATGTTCCCTCATACTTACCATATTGAAAACGTAGCGCTTCTGGTAAAAAACAAGTGAACTGGTTTTTAAAACAATATGCCAAATGCGCAAAGGTATTTTTGATTGCTGGATTCTTTGTCATAAATAAAGTATTTTGTCCTAAAATTTTCAAATTAAAAGATGAATAACTCAATCGATAAGACTGTCGTTCGAATAATTAAGAAGGATGAAAAGAAGAGTGATTTTTTATTTTGGCAATCACAGTCTCCAATTGCCAGACTTGAAGTATTAGAGTCTATTCGAGAAGAGTTTAATAGCTGGAAACATGATAATCAACAAGGACTTCAGACAGTTTATATAATTATTAAACGCGCATAAAGGTGAATACCTAATCGTTGGGGGTTATGCTGTAGCCTTTCATGGTTAGCCAAGATATACAAAAGACCTGGACGTTTGGGTATGGCTTGAAAGAAACAATGCGATTAACTCCTCAATGCTTTGAAAGATTTTGGATTTGGTAACATCGAATTAACTGAAAAGGATTTTCTAAATCCGGATCGCATTGTGCAATTGGGTTATCCGCCGAACCGAATTGATATAATTACCGAACTGTCCGGCGTTGATTTTAAAACCTGCTTTGACTCAAAAGTAAAATTGAATATTGAGGGTGTAGAAATAAGTTTTATAGATCTGGAAAATCTTAAAAAGAATAAGAAAGCAAGCGGCAGGCATCAAGATCTCGCTGATTTTGAAAACCTTGAATAGTTACTTTTTCTTATTATTTAAAATCAGGACAAATTCCCCTTTAAGTTTCTTTTCATCGGCTATCCTAAGAATATCTCCTGCACTCCCACGGTAAAACTTTTCATCTTTCATTGTAAGCTGATAGGCAAT
>JBJKRP010000165.1:0-3546 GCA_046704565.1 Ignavibacteriaceae bacterium
CGGTTTATCTAATGATATAAGTTTATTGATCAATGCTTCTGTATTTTGAAAGTGAACATTATCATCACCGGAACCGTGAACTATCAGCAAATTACCTTTTAAGTTTTGAGCGAAGCTTATCGGAGAACCGTTCTTATAACCCTCCGCATTTTCTGAAGGCAAGCCCATGTAACGTTCCTGGTAGATTGTATCATAATATCTTTGATTGGTAACCGGCGCAATCGCCATTCCCGTTTTGTAAATATCAGGATATCTGAACAGCAAGTTTAAAGTCATAGAGCCGCCTCCGCTCCATCCCCAGACAGCAATACGATTCGGATCCATATACGGACGGGATTTCATCAGGGCTTTAGCAGCATTTGATTGATCCTGGGATGAAAGGATTCCTATTTGCCTATAGACTATTTTTCTCCATGCCCTTCCTTTTGGTGCAGGTGTCCCGCGGTTATCAACACTCATAATGATATAGCCTTCCTGGGCAAGCATTTCATGCCATAAATAACTTGTCCCCATCCAGCGGTCCAGTACTGTTTGTGCAGCAGGTTCACCGTAAACATAAAATAAAACAGGGTACTTTTTAGAAGGATCAAAATTATATGGTTTGATACAATAGCCGTCCAGCTTCACACCGTCCCCGATATCCACTTTAAAAAATTCAACCGGTTTTATTTTCAACTTTTTAACGGTCTCTTTCAGTTTGGTGTTTGCTACTAATGTTTTATAAACTTTATGATCGGGAAGATGAACTACATTGGTAATCGGAGGAACGTCAAAAGAAGAATATCGGTGAATTGCCCATTCGGAGTTTGGAGAAATTTGGTAAGAATGCGTACCGGTTTCGTTATCAGGCGTAACTCTAATTAGTTTGCCGGTTCCATCCAAACGCATTCGATACAGATACCTTTGTGTTGCATTATCTGGTGAAGCGATAAAATAAATCCATCCGTTTTTCTGATCTATACTTTCAACATTTATAACATCAAAATTACCGGGAGTGATTAATTTTAGTTCTGAATTGTCTATAGAACCTATATAAACGTGTCTCCACCCGTCGCGCTCACTTACCCAGGTAAAATGCTTTCCGTCTTTCAGCCAATGGAAATCATCATTCACATCGACCCATGCCTTATCTTTATCGACAAAAATGGTTTTAACATTTCCTGTTTCGGCATCGCAAAGTAAAACCTGATTCTGGTTTTGAAGTCGGTTCACATGTTCGAGTACAATTTGTTTTGAATTATCTACCCAGTACATCCTGACTATATAATTGTTCCTTGGATTTCCCGGAACTTTCATCCATGTTGTTTTACCTCCTTCCGCACTTATAACGCCTATACGGCAGGCAGAATTCGATGTTCCCGCTTTCGGGTATTGAACGGGTTTTGTGAAAGAATAAAGAGAATCGGTATCATCGATTAATAAAAACACTCCCACACTGTCTGCATTAAGCTGCCAGTAAGCAATATATTTGCTATCCGGACTCCAGCGGAATGCATTCCGGATATCAAGTTCTTCTTCATAAACCCAATCCGATGTTCCGTTGATCATCGTTATAGAACCGTTGAAAGTTAACTGGGTGATTTTATGTGAGGATAAATTTTGAACATAAATATTATGTTTCATTACATAAGCGACTTTAGAACCATCGGGAGAGAATGTAGCAAACATTAATGTTGAAGGTTCCGCATCTCCGCCTAATTGAAATAATTTGCCGGTATCAAGATTTAATACCCAATAATCACCTCTTGTATTATAACGCCAGACTTTTTTTGTGTTTGTAAAAATCAAAAGTTCTTTCCTGTTTTTCGACCATTCATAGTTTGCTATTTCGAGCGGTTTTTTCTGTCCTTCAGGGATTAACTTTTCGGCGGGAACAAGTATTGATCTTTTTTCCGTAGCCGCATCGTATTTAATTATGTCGGTTCCGCCTTCAATAGTTTTAGACGGCTCCAAAGTTGTGTAGCCCGAACCTTCATCAAGCCACCGGGCAGGTCCGAATCGTTCGGAAGAGAAATCACGGGTATGGTAAATTCTTTGAAGAGTAATTAAAGATGAATCTTCTTTCTGTGCAAATGCAGGAAGAGAAAATAAAAATAGCAGAACAAAAACTAATTTGTAATAACAGTTTCTCATTTTTCCTCCGGTAGTTAATTGATAAAAATTTTCAGGATATTAAATATTTAATAGTAATTAAAATGAAACAAAATTCATCTGATAAGTAAGAGTATGGTTCTATATTTGGCCGGTTGTATGAACATTTAATAAAATGTTCCAATCATGAATTCATAAAAATTGTTTTATTAAAGATATAAATTTTATATTAATATTTTTCATTAATATTGATGCAATTTTTATTAATCTATATTGTTAATTACACTATATTAGCAGTTAAAAATTTTTAGTATATGGATGTTAGGCTGGACAGTTCCGATGCTTACGCATCATTAAAGATAAAAGATTTCAAATTATTTGCAATTGCCCGCTTTGTACTTACCTTCAGTATACAGATGCAATCCGTTATTGTGGGATGGCAAATTTATCAGCTTACCCACAGTGCTCTTTCATTAGGATTGGTGGGTTTAGCCGAAGTACTACCATTCTTTAGCGTTACACTTTTTGCAGGGCATATTGCCGATATTGTAAGCAGGAAAAAAATCATTCTTTTCTCTGGATCGTTGTATTTCTTTTGTGCTGTTGCACTATTACTGGTATCAACAAAATTCAATTTCATTCTAGCAAGCCATGGAGTATTCCCGATATATATTATAATTTTTACAACAGGTATAGCCCGGGGATTTATGTCTCCCGCACAAGCGGCCTTTGCAGCTCAACTCGTTCCTAGGGAATTGTTTGGAAATGCTTCCACCTGGAGTAGTCTGGCATGGCAGACAGCGGAAGTAACCGGTCCGGCGGCCGGAGGTTTAATTTACGGCTTTTCCGGTGTAGGACTTGCCTACTTTTAAGTTGTAATAATGAGCGGAATAGGATTTACTTTTTTTACACTTGTGACATCAAAACCCCTGCCGGAACGCAAGACAAAGGAATCAATCTGGGTTAGTTTGTCGCGAGGCTTTAAGTTTGTATATAAAGAACAGATAATACTTGGTGCAATTACGCTGGATATGCTTGCCGTATTTTTCGGCGGTGCTGTTGCAGTTTTACCTATTTTTGCAGACAGAGTACTCCATACCGGTGCAAAAGGCTTAGGCTTTTTACGTGCAGCCCCGGCAGTCGGTGAAATTATTATGTCGGTTGTGCAGGCACATTATCCATTCTTTAAGCGTGCAGGAAAAAACCTCTTAATATTTGTTTTCGGTTTCGGTCTTTCAATAATTTGTTTTGCCCTGTCGAAGAATTTTTATCTATCTTTATTTCTACTGTTTTTAAGCGGAGTATTCGATAGCGTGAGCGTTGTTATACGTTCTACAATAATTCAGGTTTTTACACCGGATGAAATGCGCGGGCGTGTATCGTCGGTAAACGGAATATTTGTCGGTTCATCAAACGAACTTGGCTCTTTTGAATCCGGTCCTGCCGGTACAATTT
>JBJKRP010000166.1:0-3414 GCA_046704565.1 Ignavibacteriaceae bacterium
AGTTTATTCAATAAATCATTTTTAATCTTAAGAGATAATTCTCCGCTTATGCCGCCAAGATCAAGAGTAATAATCGCATAAATCTTCTTTCCCCGACCGGGCCGGGATGGGTTCTCAGAATCATCCCGCATAGTGGTCGATTCCGAAAGCACCAAAACACATGCATAAATATCGTCTATCTTACCATCCGATTTACCCTTGCGATCAACATATCCCCAAAGGTCTACCGGATGCTGCGGTGTGATAATCTCTTCAGCGAAGCCGGCTTTCATCGTAATATACCACTAATGAATGGAAGTCTGGTATTGAGGTATAAAGGTATATAGGTATAGGGGCACTCCCTCAATCTGTTTTCCATTATACCCATGACCCGAACAAGCCGGTCGCAAGACTCCGAAGAGTCTGTCGGACTCTTCGAGAACCAATTAGTTATTCGGTAACGGTTACGAAGCCCGTTTCGTTTATCGGTTACGTTGTTCGTCTGCGCTTCAACGCCCGACGAAAGACGCCTCACGATACGGGCTTCGTTACCGATTGACTCTAAACGATTTCCTTTCCATTTTGCGCACATTTTGACGACGAATAGATTATACCCGTATACCCTAATACCTGCGTTTTTCTTTTCCCCAATCAGTGAGATGTTACCTTTCATCAAAGTAATTCCCTGTAATTTTCAGATACTTTTAATAAGGCATTATAAACATCATCCATATCTTGCAGGGGACCAAGAAGTACATTCTGCGGTATCCAGATGCTCTCGGAAGAACACGCTCTCTCAGTATTCGGACAGTTGATTCTGTTAAAGTACAAGTCAAGTCTCGTCTTATCGTAAGCCCTTTGAAAAGTTGTGGAATTGAAAGCGTCTTTTATAAAGCCTTCCTTATGAAGCGGATTGTATCCGGCCTGGCAGGGTATACCTTCCTTCTGCAGCGCTTTAATAAATGTGTCTCTCGAAAGTCCTTCAAAAGAATTAGCATCATAACGGAGTATAAACAAATGATAGCTGTGCCGGGTAACCTGCGGATACATTCCAAGCGGCTTTATGCCCTTGATTTGTTCAAGTTTCTTCTTCAGGTATGAAGCGCTCTCCGTTCTCTTGTTCAATTGCTCTTCCGCATTTTTGATTTGCGAGCTGAGCAAGGCACCCTGGAATTCTGTTAGTCTCGCATTTGTTCCTAAGAAAGGATGATAATACCAGACTCCGCCTTTTATTCTTCCGCATGTATGCAGCGAATAGCATTTGTCCATCAATTTTTCGTTATTGCCTACGATTGCGCCGCCTTCACCGGAATTAATATTCTTACTTGCCTGAAAGCTGAAGCAGCCGAGGTCGCCGATTGTTCCTACCTTTTTATTATTCCATTCCGCTAAATGCGCCTGACACGCATCTTCAATAATCAGCAGGTTATGCTTATCCGCAATTCTTTTTATCTCATCCATGCTGCTCACGCCGCCGCCGATATGCACAGGCATAATAACCTTTGTAGCATCTGTTATCGCATCTTCAATCAAAGACGCATCTATACAATAAGTGTCCGGGTCAATATCAACAAATACCGGGAGAGCGCCAACGCTTAGTACGGATGATGCAGTTGAAAAAAAAGTAGACGAAGGTACAATCACCTCGTCACCGGCTCCTACATTGCATGCTCGCAGCGCAATTTCCAATGCAATCGTTCCGTTAGCAATAGCAACACATCTGTCTGCACCTTGCAGCTTTGCAAAAGAGTCCTCGAACTTAAGTACTTCTTCGCCGAGATGTCTTCCCCAATTGCCGGATTTTAAAACTCTAATCAATGCTTCTTCATCATCATGGGTAATAACGGGCCATGATGTGAATGATTTGTTTCTAACCGGGACTCCTCCGTTAACAGCTAATTTCATAAATTTATTTTCCTTTCAAGTGGATGTACATATAAATAAAATTATTCACTCACCTTACACATTGTTTGGATTCCTACTGCATTAAATCTAATCTCAAAGTGATCGAGACTGTCTAAAAAGTTAATGTAAGAGAATAAATATTCAGAAATATTGCAAATAAATATTTTTGTTTAATAATATCAATTGCCCCGGCATTTATGCCGGGGAAAAATAAACCAAACAAAACAGGGGCTTTAGCCACATTTAAAGTGTTATGTGGCTAAAGCCTAGAGTATTAGAGATTTAATTGCCCGTCAGTTAAAACTGACGGCAATGAAATATTTTGAATAATTATAAATTGCTTTTGGGTTTTTACACATTCTCGATCACTATGTGAGAAATAGTCTCTTAGAAACCTGCTTGTCGGCAGGCAAGTTGAACATTGAGCGTTGAGTATTTCGTATTGAGAATTTTCCTAAATGGGAATCGCTTTGCGAAATGTTCAATGTTCAACTCTCAATGCTCAATGATTTGAGTTTTAGAAATTACAATTTCTTTGGCTGGAATAATGGAGTATTATCCTATGGAACTCCTTTCGAACAGTAATGGAATTAAAATCAATTCCTAGCATTATTCCAAAATTCCAATATTGTTTTGGTTTTGTTATTAAAATTTGTTAATAAATATTCATCATAATCTAATTTTCGCATAGCCTCTATATGGCTGGGCTGTAGCCCAACTCTTTAGAGGGAAAATATAGAAAACAACGGAGGGTTTTAGTTGTTTACCTTCGCCATTTAAAACTGTTTATTTTCTAGCTTTAACCCTTTTATCCTGGCAAAATGTGATTTGTTTGAGGTTTTCAATAATAAATTATGAACCAGGCAAGTAGCGGCAATAAAGATATCTCTAAAATCAATAATTTTGTTAGTTTTTCTTAATTCGTGATAAATTTCAGCTGCTTTTATACTTACATATCATCAAAGGGTAGTATAGTCAAATCTTCTGTTAATAAGCGTATATCTTCCCACTTTTCTTTATCCGTAGCTCCCAAATATAGTTCATACAACGTAACAGAAGATAAATAAATTATTGTTGAATTTGGGATTTTATATAATTCGGTATTTTTCTTATCCTTAGCTCTAAGATGTTCAATAAAAACACTTGTATCTATTACCACTCTTGTATTTTCCATTGATTAAATTTTTTTTGATTCTGATTGATAAGTTCAATATCAGCGTCATTCCATTTGGAAACATTTAAGATCTTTTTTTTATAGGCATCCATTTTACTTGGGGAAGACGGTGATTTTTTACTTAATAAAAATTCCATAAAATCCCGGACTTCTTTTTTAGATGTCCTATCAAGTAAATTATATTTTATTGTTAAATCACTCATGTTTTCCTTTTCTTAACTTACTATAAAATTATAATAAAATAATTTTACAATCAAATCTTATTCTTATCTTAATTTAAATTGATTCAATCATAATATTCTTGAAGCGGAATCTTTATCAAGATACATAATTGCATTAGGATGCTTGCGTAATAT
>JBJKRP010000167.1:0-10494 GCA_046704565.1 Ignavibacteriaceae bacterium
GATAAGTTCCTTCCTGCTCAATCGGGTTTTGGGTAGCTAAAACCAAGAACGGCTCTTCAAGCTTAAAAGTAGACTCGCCAATTGTCACCTGGCGCTCTTGCATAGCTTCGAGCAAAGCGCTTTGTACTTTTGCAGGCGCCCTGTTAATTTCATCGGCAAGAATGAAGTTTGAAAAAATGGGACCTTTGCGGATGAAAAAGTTCCCGTCTTTCTGGTTGTATATTTGAGTCCCGACTAAGTCTGCAGGCAGCAAATCCGGTGTGAATTGTATTCTTTGAAACTTTGCCTTCATAGAAGATGAAAGTGTTTTGATAGCCAGCGTCTTTGCCAGACCCGGCACACCCTCGAGAAGAACGTGCCCGTTGCTGAGCAAGCCGACGATAAGCCTCTCCACCATCGCCTTCTGACCGACAATAACCTTGCCGATTTCATTTGTCAGCAGGTCAATAAATGCGCTCTCTTGTTTAATCTTTTCATTCAGTGCGGTAATGTCCAATTTTCAACCTCATTAAGTTTTTATATATAATACTTTCTTCCCGGCAGCTTACATAACGAGAAAACTTGGAAAGTAATGTGATTAGACGGAGTCAAACATAAAAAGGTTGCATCGCTTTTTCAAGGAAAGAATTTTATTTAATTCACTCTGAAAACAGCAAACTTCAAGTAAGAAGTCTCAGGCATAGCCGGAAGCTCGGGATGGTCTAAAGAAGCACCGGAAAAATGTACCAGTTGAATATTAACGTTCGCCTTTCTTGATGCATCTACCAGAATTTCGGTAAATGCAGCCCGGCTTATAAAATGAGAGCAAGAAGAGGTTACCAAGTATCCGTTCTTGGCAACTACTTGCAATGCCCGCTTATTAAGCTTCTCATAGCCTTTGCTTGCGATCGCAATCTGCTTTTTACTTTTAGCAAATGCAGGCGGGTCTATCATAACCACATCGTACTTTTTCTCGGCAGAAATTTCCCTTGATAAGAAATCGAAAACATCCTCTTCATAAAAATTAAAATTACCTTGAAGCCCGTTTAACTCAATATTTCTTTTTACATTTTCAATTTCGGAAGAAGATGAATCTACAAAGGCAACAGAAGAAGCTCCGGCTTTCGCTGCATGCATCCCGAAACCGCCGGAATTGCAGAAAGCGTCCAGCACGGTTTTATCCTTAGCGATCTTTTCAATAAAAAACCTGTTGTCTCTCTGGTCAAAATAGAACCCTGTCTTCTGCCCGGTTTCAAAATTTATATTGAAGCTAAGCGAGCCGTCCGATATAATTTCCGGCTTCCTTTCGCCCAGATAAACTTCATCCTCTTCCGGCAGTCCTTCCAGCATTCTGAAGTACGTCTCATGCTTCGTAAAAATATTTTCGGCGCCGAGTTCTTCCTGAAGAATCTTTACTATCCAAGAAATATTCCTCTGCATTCCGAAAGAATAAACCTGGAGGACAAAAGTTTTATTGTACTTATCTATTATCAAACCGGGCAGGTAATCGCTTTCACTGAAGGCAAGACGGTAAGCATCAAGTGCCGGGTAAAAAGCTTTCCTCAACCGGTAAGCGTACATAATTTTATCCTTTAGTAAAGGATAAATGTCATCAACATAATCTTCTGCCAGCAGCCTGACGGCGATAAGCGAATTTTTGTTGTAGAAACCTGTCCCGATAATGTTTTCGCCTGCATCATAAATGTCGATTAAATCTCCGTTTTCAACTTCGCCGTTTATGCCGTCAATCTCGTTGCTGAAAACCCAGAGATGACCCGATCTTAGTCTCTTATCTTCCCTGCGCTTTAGAATTAATTTTGCATGCATGAGTACCTCCCTTTAGTTTAATAAATTCTCTGCCACTATGTCAACAAATTCTTGTGATTGTTTAAGATAATTCAACACTTCCTTTTTTGTCAATTCGAACAGATAAGCGTAATCGCTCTTTTCACGGTTTTGAAAAGTCTTATAAATTAATTTACCATATTTCTTATCAATAAGACCGGAGGCAATGAAATTTTTATTGAACCAACCCAGAAGAGTTATATGCTTGGAAGTCGAAAAATTATTTTTCAGAGCAACAGCGGAAATTACGTAGAAAATTGAATAGTAAATTCTGTTGACTGCAAGACTTAACATCTTGTTCTTGGTTAAAAATTTGGCATGTTTAAGAGCTTCGTTAGATTGACGGATTCTATGTGAAATAAGAATTTTCTTTTCAGAATCAGCCAAGGTCATAATTGAATACCGTAAGAAAGCGCATTAATTATGAAGGGTTGTTTCCCGCGAATTTTATTTAAGTCGCCAACAGATATAATATTTACATCAATCCAAACATTATGCTTTAAATTTTCATCATAGCATATGTCATATATTTTGTCTTTGATTTCAAAACCAATTTTTCCTTCAATCACCACTAAAATATCGATGTCTGAACTTTCATGTACCTTACCATTAACCTGCGAACCGTAAAGGATGACTTTTTTAATTATTCCCGGCAAGTTCCGTGACAATTTATTTTTGAGTTCAGATGCGATTTCTTTTGCAGTCATTTCACAAACGATGATATTAGATAGCGTTAAAATAAAATAATTTCCGTGAAGATACCAATAAAAATTACAAATCACTTTTGCTGAATACCATTGCTATCCATTCGTCAAGGGATTTTTTTTCAACGAATTGAAAACCGGAAGATGAATATTTTTCAAGAATATCTTTCTCATCGGAAAAGAGTAAACCCGATAATATTATAAGTCCCCCAGATTTAACTTTTCCCTTTATCTCGTCTGAAATTTCAAGCAGAACATTTTTCTGGATGTTTGCCGTAACAAGATCAAAGCTGTCCTCTTCAACATCTTTAATTTCCCCAAGAATTATTTTGATTTTGTCTCCGGTAGAATTTACTTCGCAATTTTCTTTAGCGTTACCGAAGCACCATTCATCGTTATCAACCGCTGATGCAGATGCGGCTCCAAGCTTAATAGACGCTATTGCAAGCACTCCTGTACCCGAACCGACGTCGAGCATTTTTATCCCCGGCTCAACATATTTTTCAAGCAACCGAAGGACAAGCTTTGTTGTTTGATGCTCGCCCGTTCCAAAAGACATCTTAGGATCAATTGTAATTACAATCTGACCGGGTTTCACAGCATAGTCTCTAAATGACGGTTTGATGACAAGCTTGTCTGAGACCTCAATTACCCTTAAAGATTTCTCCCACTCCTCGTTCCAGTTTTTATCTTCGAGTATATATTCTTCAACCGAAAAGCCGAACAGCATTTTTTCACCGACTAATTTTTGAAGTATTGATTTGATATTTTCAGACTTCACATCGCTTTCTTCCGTGGCAAAAACCTTAAGGCAGTTAACCTCTTCATTAACACCTGTAATATCGAGCTGCCACATCAGCCCGCTGATTAGCTCGGGATTGAACGGCTCTGCTGTTACAGTAAATTCTTTGTAGTGTTTCATATTTTAGGTTTAATATCCTACCAGTAAGTTACAAATCCTATCTTGGACACCGCGATATTTTTTCGAGCTTCCAACATAACTCTGCACAAGCATACAAAAAGCAATCCGGTGTCCGTCCACTGCAGTTAAATATCCTGAAAGGCTGCAAACACCGCTTAACGTCCCGGTTTTTGCATGCACGTTATTCTGCGCCCGAGTATTTTCAAAACGTTTCTTTAACGTACCGTCAACTCCGGCAACCGGGAAGGAATCATAAATAACTTTATAAATATCGGGGCGCTCATAATAAAGATACTTTAATATTTGTAAAATCAATTCCGCCGAGACTAAATTATAGTGTGAAACGCCGGAGCCGTCAACTATTCTGTAATCGGATGGCTTCATCCCAGCCGAAGCAATCAGGCTGTCGACAAATTTTATCCCGTTGCCTGCAGTAGCCGGCTTGCCAAAATATTTTACTGCAATTGCACGCAGGATCATTTCGGCGCCAAGGTTGTAGCTTATTTTATTTGTCCTTTCTATAACCGAAAGAAGATTATGTTGGAGCGAGCATATTTTTTTCATGCTGCTGTCCGTATTACCGAATTTTATTTTACCGCCGGCTCTTATCCCGTTTTTATTTAATGATTCCTTGAACAGATACATAAAGTATAATTGCGGATTAAAGACATTCACGCGCAAAGTATCTTCTTCAGATTCAGGAATTATTTTATCGGGAATATTGCCTTTGATAATCAGAGTGTTCTTTCTCTCTGTCCATTCACGGCTTAGCGAATACGTCGAGGGGCTGTCTGCTGGCACCGTTACAGTCTCGTTTTCAATCTTGAAGAAATCCGTTTGCGGAGCTAATGTAATTTTTGCTTTCTCACCTATTATTCCAGGCTTAACAATCACGCCGATTGAATTTGCATCGACATCTAAAGCGCTGAGGTATGGCGCATCGGTTGAGGGATCATCATCCCACATCCAGCCCTTTCCCCAAAAGAGCGAGTCCGTCATCGAGACATCCCCGTACAGGCTGCCTGTAATTCTTTTAATTCCGGATGCTTTTATAGCCAGAGCAAGTGAATCCAGATCCTGAGCGGTAAAATCAGGGTCGCAGCTCCCAACAACGTAAACGTCTCCATAAAGGATTCCACTTCTAATTTTTCCTGAATAAAAAACCGAAGTAGTAAAATTATAGGATGGCTCAAGATATTTTAATCCGGCAGCGGTGGTTAAAATTTTCAAATTGGATGCGGGTCTGAATAACAGTTTTTCATTTCTACGGTAAAGATTTTCCTTCGAAGTTAAATCGTAAACATCGATCCCCATCAAAGTAGATTCAAAATCTTTCCCTGCGAGCAAAGAATCAATGCCTGCTTTTACATAATGAAGATTGGATTGCGGATAAGCTTTAATAAAACAGAAGAAGAGTAAAACAGAAAATATAGTCTTCATAATAATTAAAAGTATTGTCGTACTCTAAACTCGGCTCCGATTTTCTCTTCAACAATTTTGCGGGCTCGCTCTATGTTAACCTCTTCCATTGCAATAACTGTCATTACAACTTTCTCGGTGTAGTTCTTTGCTTCCTTAGCAAAGTTAATCATATCATTGAATGAATCGGTTCCGAGCCCAACCATCTCGGAATACTGTCTTGGATCGCCGGAATTAAAGCTGATAGAAACGACGTCGATTAAGCCGCTTAACTCAGGCACTATGTCCCTTTTGTTAATCAGACAGCCGTGACCATTTGTTATCAGTCTTGTTCGCCCCTCATTCTCCTTTACGTATCTTGCAACTTTTTTAACAACATCCCACCGTATAGTCGGCTCGCCGTATCCGCAAAAGACAATTTCTTTAAACTGTTTCGGGTCGCCTATTTCCCTTATGTAAACTTCTGCTTCAGGCTCTTCGCTTTTGCTCATGCTCAAATTATAGCCGCTGATTACTGCATCTTCCTTCCTGTCGCAGAACCCGCATTTGGCATCGCAGCGGTTGGTAACATTAATGTAAAGTGAATCGCCGATTTTATAAGTAAAGCTTGTACCGGGCTTGGAACCGATGCCGAACATTCTAAATACATTGTAAGAAGTAACTCTCGCTACGTCTTCAACATTTAAATGATGAATTTCCGCAATCTTCTCCGCAATTATTTTAACAAAGGACGGCTCGTTCGTTTTTCCGCGGTGCGGCTCCGGCGTCATGAACGGCGAATCAGTCTCGAGCATTACGCTTTCAAGACTCAGCTTTGAAACTACTTCGCGGAGCTGGTCTGATTTTTTAAAAGTAATGTTCCCTGTAAACGAAATGAAGTGATTTAATTTAACCAGTTCTCTCGCCTGCTCAAACGTACCGCTGAAGCAATGGAACTGAGCCTTCAGTCCGGTGTCTTTATAAGAACGGATAATCGACATCATGTCATCATCAGACTCGCGGTTATGAATAACGACGGGCTTGTTTAGCTTTAATGCAAGATCAATCTGCGCTTTAAATGCTTCGATTTGCTTTTCTTTTGGAGAAAAATCATAATAGTAATCCAGACCGATCTCGCCAATTGCAACGACTTTTTTATGCGATGCAAGCTCCTCAATTCTTTCAATTAATGAATTATCCCAGTCTTTAGTTTCATGAGGATGGATCCCAACAGTACCATAAATGAAATCATATTTTTCAATCAGTTCAATTACTTTACCGGAAGTTTCCAAATCAGTCGCGGGAGTAATAATATAATCTATACCCGACTCTTTCGCTCTTCCAATTACTGCATCAAGGTCTTCATTAAAGTTTGGATAAAACAAATGTGCGTGAGTATCTATAAACATCTTCGATTCTTTCTCCCCTACTTAATTAGTCGGGTGATTAATTTTTTCTTATCATAAAATTAAGCATACATTTTCATTGAAACAATGCAGTCTAATCCCGGCTTTCAATCTTAATCTTTCTCTTAATCGGATTAAATCGGGTAAGATTAAACAAGAACTTTAGGGCAGCGTTAAGATTTCAGAAAAGAAACTCCATACTCAAAGAGTAATTCCTAATCGGTGCAATATTCGCAATCAGTTCAACATAATTATAATTGAAGACATTGTTTACGTTTAAGAATATCTTCGCAGGAATTTTGAACAGGCTCAAGTTGTATGCGGCTCTTACATCAAGCACCTGGACGTCAACTCTTTTGGTTCCGTCTTTTACAACGCCAAGACTGACAAGCTCAAAATCCATCTCTTCAACTCTGCTTGAGTATCGGAAGTCGGCGCCAAAATCAAAATTACCGATTGAATAATCCAGGCTCGCTAAAGCCATGTGCCGCGGTCTGTACTTCAAAGCTTGATTCAGTTGAAGATCTCGTGCCCATAAATAAGTATAGTTGAGAGTGAGCTTCAAGCTGTTATTGAAAAATGAATAATTGGAATTAAACTCCAGCCCCTGGATCCTTGCTCTTGTTACATTTTCAAAATGAACAAAGCCGTCGTTCGGGTCAACAGTAGGCTCGATGAAGTCATAATACTCGTTATCAAAAAGAGCTGCGTCGAGGTTTATATAATTGTTAAGCTGGTAGTTTGCACCGACTTCGAAAGTCCAGTTGGTTTCCGGTTTCAAATTTGGGTTTGGTCTTATTGTTATTCCGCCGGTTGAGGTCGAAGTGTAGGCTTCCGAAAGAGTAGGCGCGCGGAATCCTGTGCCGAATGAAGACCTGAGCGAAAGCCTGTCTGTTAACTTGTAATTCAAGCCGGCTTTCGGCGATAAGGCGCTTACTCCAATCTGGCTGCTCAGTTTACTATAATCATATCTAATCCCGAATGTGGTCGAGAGCGGGAAATCAAATTTGTAATCTGCCTGGGAATAAATCCCAAAGCCTTTTGCTGTCTGATCGCTGAAGATATTTGAAGTTACATTATCTGCAGTCGCTTCCACACCGGAGACTAAAATAAAATTGTTGAACAGGCTTGCGTTGGTCTGAACTTCCAGACGGTAGAGATTTGCAAGCGAATTGTTTTGTGCAGAAGTATTGTCAGCCCAATCGGTTCTATAATAGCTTCCCCTGATGTTGATGAAAAAATTTTGGCTTATAATATCTTTATAAATTGCACCAAACATATACCTGCCGGAAGTCACGCTTTCTCCCTCGTCGGCTGCCGGCGGTACCAGTGCGTTGCGCGAATCTCTCCAGTAAAGAAAAGTTCCGTCATGCTGGTTCATTGAGTTAGCCAAAAAAGTCAATGAAGATGATTGTGAAAAATCGTAAACACCTTTTAAGAACCCGACATACGTTGTATAGAACCCGCTCTGCTTGTAGCTCATATCGGAAAGTCTTGTAAGCGACACGGCATATCCGAAGTTCCCGATCCTATCCGAATGAGAAGCGGTCAGCCCGGTGAATGTTCTCAGTTCTTTAGACCAGTCCCAGATGCTGTACGACGGCTTATCGTAAGTCCCTATACTTGTCTTTATATAAGTAACCGGCTTTGTACCGATTGGTTTTGTTATAACATTTACTACTCCGCCGATAGCAGACGAGCCGTACAGTGAGCTTGATGCGCCTTTAATAACTTCGACTCTCTCAATCTCAGGCGTTGGAATAATCTGCCAGATAATCTCGCCGCTGTCGCCCGTATAATACGGAATGCCGTCTATCTCAAGCAGCACTCTTGTGCCGGCGCCTCTGCTGTAGCCGCTTGATCCACGGATGCTTATTTGATCGTCTATCATGTTAACTCCCGGAACATATCGCATCGCATCTTCGAGATCGTTAATATCTTTTTTCTCAAATAAATCGGCATGAATAACGCTTGCACTTACGGGTAAATCGGAAAGCCGCTGCGCGTATTTACTGGCTGTTACGATAACCTGCTGCGACTCTATTGCCTGCTGCGAAAGTCTGACATTAAGTTCCAATGCCTTATTTCTCAAGGACAAGTTGGGAATTGTTTTAGTCTTATAACCGATAGAAGAAAACTCAAGCGAGTAAGTCCCCGGTGCTAAATTTCTAATAATAAATTTTCCGTCTATTCCTGAGGCTGCGCCGAGATTTGTACCGGGAATTTTAATATTAACTCCCGGCAGCGGGTTATTCGTTGTATCGGTAACGATCCCGCTTATTTCTAATTTCTGCGCAAAAAGAGTTGATGCAGCTATCAGGAAAAAGAAGACTAATCTTTTAAGGAATGCCAATTCAATTTTGATCATTTGTTTTAATTCCCTCCCGGCGGCTGAACAGGCGGCTTATTGAAATCGCATGTAATGTTTATACCGGTAACAAAAGAGTTCGGTGGGATTGTCATCTTTCCGGGTTGTGTAGTATCGCCGTTAGCATAATATATTCCTACTACTTTCCAATCGGCTCTATTGATTGAGAGCGTATCTTTATTAGATTGCACGACTGCTATGTAAGAATAAGTTCCGGCAGTAATAGGAATAAAGCCTGAATCCTCCGCAGTAGTGAATGGATATGATTTAACGGTATCCGGGATTGGGTTGCTTATGTATCCTACATTAAATATGTTGAATGATGCTGCCGAGGTCAAAGGGTCTTTGAAAACGACAAGCAGGGTCCATTTTGCATCCGGGGACCTTGTGCCGGTAAACGTAATAGTTCCGCTGAATCCGGCTGTCTGGTACTCTTCTGCTGCAGTTGCAGGCGTAATGCCCTTGTTGCAGCCCATCGCAAAAAGAATTAGAAGTAAGTAAATCGGGTATCGTAATTGTAAAAGTTTTTTCACGTAAAAAATATAAAGAGGCGGTCTATATTTTACAAATACAAAAGTAACTTTATAGCTTGGGAAACGGTACAGGGTCAGGAAAATTTCCTGGTCCCCTATACCGTATTCCAAATTTATTCTTCAAGAGTAGAAAGGTTCCCCGGATCTTGTCCGAGAGCCTTTGCTTTCAAAACACGCCGCATAATTTTCCCGCTGCGCGTCTTTGGTAGAGAATCAACAAACTCAACACTTTCGGGTTTAGCAATCGGACCAACTTCATGACCGACATGCAGACGCAATTCCTCTGCAAGCTTCTCACTCCCCTCAAATCCGGCTTTCAGAATTACATAAGTGTAAATTGCATTGCCTTTAACATCGTGTGGAAGACCTATTGCTGCCGCCTCCGCAACCGCCGGGTGGCTGACAAGGGCACTCTCTATCTCTGCCGTTCCCAACCGATAGCCCGAAACTTTTATTACGTCATCAACTCTGCCTATAATCCAGTAGTAGCCGTCTTCATCTCGTCTCGCCGAATCGCCGGTTAAATAATTGCCGGAGAACCTGCTCCAGTATTGCTTTACATATCTGTCCGGGTCATTGTATAGAGTTCTTACCATTGCAGGCCAGGGAGTTTTTATTACAAGATATCCTTCCTCGTTAGCTTTAACCGGATTTCCACTTTCATCAAGAATATCCATCTTCAACCCCGGGAAAGGCTTTGTTCCTGAGCCTGGTTTTAATGGGACACAAGGCATAGGCGTTATCATGAACATTCCTGTTTCAGTCTGCCACCAGGTATCCATAATAGGACATTTTTCTTTCCCGATAACACGGTGATACCACTTCCATGCTTCCGGATTAATCGGCTCGCCAACACTGCCAAGCAGTCTTAAGGAAGAAAGGTCATGTCTGTTGGGCCATGCCTCGCCAAACCTCATTAAGCCTCTAATAGCTGTTGGTGCCGTATACAAAATATTTATGCCGTACTTTTCAATCATCTGCCACCACCGGTTGGGATACGGATGTGTTGGGGCTCCCTCATACATAAATGAGGTAGTGCCGTTCAGAAGCGGACCGTAAACAATGTAACTGTGTCCGGTAATCCACCCGGGATCGGCGGCACACCAGTAGCGGTCTTCCTCGTGAATATCAAAAACATATTTTAAAGTACTGTATGTTCCTACCATATAACCGCCGTGTGTGTGAAGGATTGCCTTAGGCTTACCGGTCGTACCGGAGGTATATAATATAAAGAGAGGATCTTCCGCATCCATTACCTCCACACTGCAGTTGCTGTTTGCAATCGGAAGGTTCCGTAGCTCATGATACCACATGTCTCTCCCGGCTTCCATATTGACCG
>JBJKRP010000168.1:0-5616 GCA_046704565.1 Ignavibacteriaceae bacterium
TAAAGAAGACAGGGAACCTGCTGAACGACAAATTAGGCTTTAACCCGGGACTTAAAAATCAAACATATTTTAATACAGCACTTTCCGGTTCCAAAATCAGGCAAGTCCAGTTACCTATAAAAAACCCAACCGGAGTTACACTTGGATATATAATTGTAGCTATGCCGCTTTCAGAATCGTCCACCGTTCTGCAGAATTTATTTATAGTTCTCTTATGCACATTTTGGCTCGTTCTTTTTGTCCTGTATTATATTACCAGGTACATTGCCGGTAAAAGCATTTCGCCTATCAACAAGGTTATTTCAACGGCGGAAAGAATTACAAATGAAAATCTCGATGAACGAATCGAGCTGCCGGTCCATAAAGATGAGATTTATAAGCTGACGGCAACGATAAATGAGCTTCTAAACAGACTTGAGGACGCTGTACTGCGGGAGAAACAATTTACCTCGGATGCATCGCATGAGCTTCGCACGCCGCTGTCGGTAATAAAAGGAACCCTTGAAGTTCTTATTAGAAAGACGCGAAACGCGGAAGAATACGAGAGCAAGATTAAATACTGCATTAGCGAAGTTGATAGAATGGCGGAATTAATAGAACAGCTATTAATGCTTGCACGTGTTGAAAGCGGTAGAGTTATGCCGGTAATGAAAGAGATGGATTTAAATACCTCGGTTAAATCCGTGCTGCAGCGGGTAAAACGCTTAGCCGATGAAAGAAGTCTTTCAATTATGTATAAAGATGATGGAGAAATATTTATCAGGGCTGACTTGTCGATGACCGGGATTATTCTTGAAAATATTTTGACTAACGCTGTTAAGTATTCCGATCCGGGCGGAGAAATAATAATCCAAATTAATAAAGCCGAGGGCAGAACGGTTTGCTCTATACAAGATAGAGGCTTAGGAATAACTGAAGAGCAGGCATCAAAAATATTTGACAGATTTTACCGCGGCGACGAATCAAGAAACTCCAGGATTGAAGGCAGCGGTATCGGTCTTGCAATAGTCAAAAAGCTTGCCGATATACAGGGCATTTCTATTTCTGTTTCAAGCCGGCGGGATATTGGAACCACTTTTGCAATTTCATTTAATTGAAGCCCACTTTTATTTCAAATCACACAACCAACTGTTTTAAGCTGTTTTTAAGAAACCATTAAAGAACCCTTTAGACTTCCCGCGATAGTTTTGAAAAGAATCTTTTAAAAACATATCAAGGAGAAAAACATGAGAGCAAAACTTTTATTTGCGGTAATAATTTCATTTTTAGCGATGACCTATTTGAGCTTCGCGTCTTCATTAAAAGATAATGATGCAACTATAAAAAATCTTAAAGCCGCAATCACCGGGGAATCGACAGCAAGTGCTAAGTATGCTGCCTATGCGAAGAAAGCAAAAGAGGAAGGCTATGCAAAAATCGCTTTGCTTTTTGAGGCTGCGTCAAAGTCTGAAAGCATACATGCAGGTAACCACAGAGCTGCACTCGAACAGCTTGGAGCTAAGATGGAAAAGATTTCGCCGAAATTTGAAGTGAAGTCAACCAAAGAAAATCTCAATGACGCTGTCAAAGGCGAGTCTTATGAGGTTGCAACTATGTATCCAGGGTTCATAGAGACTGCAAATAAGAACCAGGTAAGCATTGCTTTGATATCATTCAACTACGCATATCAAACAGAAAAGAAGCACAAAGTTTTATACGAGCATGCGCTTGAAATGCTGAACGCCGGTAAAGAGAATACGCTTGCATCCAAGTATATGGTGTGTTCTACATGTGGAAATACGTACGATGGCGAGGCTCCGAACCGATGTGGGATATCGATGACACCGAAGGATAGATTTATTACGATTGATTAGTTCACATGAAAGAACAAAGCACCAGATACCGTCGTTGAGATATATCAGCGACGGTTTTTTATTTATAAAGTTGATTCTGAGAATTAAAAAGATTTAATTTCATTAGCTGATTTTCAATTGTTGTTGATTTGTTAAAGGAGATTAGCAAAATAAATAACTAACGTTAATTAAATTAAGGGGGGCGTAAAATGAAAAATTTACTCCCGGTTCTTTGTTCTGCAGTTTTAATTCTTTTCCTTTTCTTTTCAGGGTGCAACAAAAACAACCTTGTTGTACAGAATGACTCTTCACATAATTCAGTTGTCATTACAAATCTTCCCAACTCCTTTACCTTTGTAGTTGATGCAAGCCTGTATTATTATTCTCAGACGCAGCAGCTTCAGATAAATGCAGATACAATGACCGTTGCCATTACAGTTGCCGGACATACCACGGGCAGCGGCAGCATAGTTATCAGGGACAGCAGCAATTCTGTTATTTACCAAAAGGATCTGGGACGTAACATGGTTGCCGCTGATGTTATAAAAATCTCTACTGTTCCTAAAACAGTTGATTTTACTCTGAGCAATTATACCGGCAAGATTACCGTTGCAATTGCAGGAAAATAGAAATCAAACGCTCCTTATTAGATTTGCTTTGCATTGATTTTTAGGATGCGAAAAAAAATAGGATCGGTACGCGCGGCATTTGCCGGTAGAGTGTAATTAACCCCGGCACTTCTTCATTCCGGTATAAAATCCCCGGTTAGGGACCGGCATCATCCATTTGCCTGTCACCATTCAAATTGTTATCCCGGTTAAAAATCTTTTTAATCTGCTTTTTTAAGTTTGGAATTCTAATTTTCCAGTTAAAAGATTTGAGCATGATAGAAACTCTAAATAGAATATACATTGAGCGTAAAGACGGCAGCAAGTCTTTAAGTCCTTGGATAGTTTTTATACTTGCGGTTGCCTGCGGAATAACTGTTGCAAACCTGTATTGGGCTCAGCCGCTGCTCGATTCAATCTCGCATACCTTTGATGTTTCAACAACGTCCGCAGGTCTTATTGTTACCCTTACTCAATTAGGCTACGCTGCCGGACTTGTTCTTCTTGTGCCTTTAGGTGATGTATTTGAGCGGAGAAAACTGATGACGGCGGTATTATTTATTTCGGCTGTGTCTTTAATAATTGCTGCGGTTTCACCCAACATCTTAATCTTCTTTGCAGCATCTCTTGCAATTGGTATTACTTCGGTTGTCGCCCAGATACTTGTACCGTTTTCGGCAACGTTAGCTTTAGATCATGAGCGCGGCAAAGTTGTAGGACAGGTTATGAGCGGGCTACTTCTGGGGATTTTGCTTGCTCGTACCCTGAGCGGATTTATCGCTGCCTACGCAGGATGGCGCGCAGTCTTTTGGGTTGCATCAGTAATGATCGTTATCCTTTCATTTATTTTGATCTTCGCTCTGCCGATTAACAAACCCGAGGTGGAACTTTCTTACTCGCAGCTCCTTAAATCGGTTTGGGAATTATTTAAAACCGAACCTCTGCTGAGAAGAAGATCTTTATATGGTGCGTTGGTGTTTGCCAACTTTAGCGTTGTATGGACGAGCTTAACTTTTCTGCTTGCTCATCCGCCGTATAATTATAATGATGCGGTTATCGGATTGTTCGGATTGGTCGGCGCTTCCGGTGCAACGAGCGCTAATGTTGCGGGAAGACTTGCAGATAAGGGACGCACTAATTCTACAACCGGATTTTTCCTGATTTCAATCTTGATTTCTTTTATACTGATGGCTTTCGGAACAAACATGCTTATTCCTTTAATTGCAGGAATAGTAATACTCGATCTCGGCGTTCAGGGAACTCATATTTTAAATCAAAGTGAAATATACAAGCTAAGTGCTGAAGCGAGAAGCAGACTAACCACTGCATACATGACTTCTTTTTTTATCGGTGGTTCGATAGGAAGCCTAACATCAGCGGCATTATTTGGAATTTACGGATGGCTGGGAGTATGTGCACTTGGAGGAATATATTCCGTTGCGGCAATTGCTGTTTGGGTTAGGGAAGTGTCGTCGCATCGCCGGCGGGCATGATTGTATGGCTGCAATAATGCATAACATTAAACCTTTTGCCTCTCTGATATAAATTTGTTCGCGCTATCATAAAAATATTCTAGTTAGATGAATCGGGATTGTTATCCGTGGCTAAAGCTTTTAAACATCACTTTTCTACTCTTAACTAATTCTTTCACAACTATCGTATCGGTATGCTGTCCCAGCATTATCAAAGGTAATGTTGATAAGAATATTTTTATGTCAAGCAAGAAGGAAATGTTTATGTCATAATATTCCTGGAGCCAGACCATATTTGCAATGCCCTGCTTGCGGCTTCCATGCACCTGCCAGCAGCCGGTAATTCCCGGTTTACATTGCAGTCTGCCCAAAACTTCGTATGCCCCGGTATCATCTCTTTTCATCAGGTTCAAGTCCTCCAAAGTAAACGGACGGGGACCTATCAGGCTCATCTCCCCTTTAATTACATTTAAAAGCTGCGGAAGCTCATCAAGTCCTGTCTGTCTAAGCCATCTGCAGAACGGCGGAACAAAGCTTTCAAGATAATGCTTCTCAAATAGATTCTTTGTATTCTTTAGGTTATTAGTACTGTGTCTTTTCATTGTTCGCAGTTTGTAAATTTTAAGTTTGCCGTTCTCTAAAGTCAATCCTCTTTCCTGTACAATAAACGGGAGTGCCCTAAGCTCAAATGCAGCAACTGCAGCAAAGATTAAAATGAATGGTGCACAAAGAACTAATAGCAGTGCCGCAAGCGGACGATCAAGCCTATATTTAATCGATATGTAACTGACACCTTTCATTTTACTGTTCTTTCTTATTTTGAATGCTTTTTTCTCTGCGGGCTCTGCGTGTTCTCTGCGAGCTTTGCGTGAAGCTTTTTTCACGCTGAGACCGCCAAGGCAACGCAGAGACCGCGGAGACTATTTTAGAACTATCATCTTCTTAATAGCAGAATTATTTCCGGCAGATATTTTGTAGATATAAGTGCCGCTGCTTAACCCGCTTGCATCAAAGCTAATAGTATAAGCGCCTGCTCTTTTATCTTCATTTACCAAAGTCCTTATTTCTTCACCAAGAATGTTATAAACCTTTAACAGCACATGGCTGTTCGCTGAAAGCTGAAAGCTGATAGCTGTAGTTGGATTAAACGGATTTGGATAGTTCTGCTCAAGTGCAAACTTAGTTGGCGCTTTTACCTCAACCTCAACTTCATTCGAATACTCGAATTTTCCGCTGTTGTCCATCTGCTTAAGCCTGTAATTATATTTACCGCTCGATATGTTCTCATCTGTAAAAGAATAATTCCTTACTGAATTACTATTCCCATGCCCGTCTACAAAGCCGACCTTGAGCCATTGACGATTTATGATTGACGATTGATCTCCGACCTCTGACCTCTGACCTCCAACCGCTGAACGCTGAACTTCGAATCCGAAATTATTTACTTCGGTGGAAGTCTGCCAATCCAATTTTACATCTGAATTATTCGTTTGCACAACTGTGAAAGTAGTTAGCTCGACAGGAAGAGAAGCATCTTGATTAACATAAGTTACGTTATGGCCAACACCGGTCCAATTAGCTAAACCATCGGTTCCATTAACTTCAATGAAGGCATGTCCAGTGCCAACAGAGGAGAAATTACATATAATAGCGTTTACTCCATCAGTCGTCCAATAATCATCAAGAGAAAGTACCCATGAATTA
>JBJKRP010000169.1:0-5068 GCA_046704565.1 Ignavibacteriaceae bacterium
TACTCCGCCCGAACCGCCTGCACAGTAAGCGAGGCTGCCGGTCATCTCGATACGTCCCGATTTTCATCGGGACACCTGCCTTCGGCAGGCAGGCTCGATGACCGCAGCGGGATAAACCGGTTAGCGGTAACGGCATTAGGCAGCTTATCAAATAAATCATGAAGTTTGTTGAGATAAAAAAAGGAGAAAATATTGATGTCAAAAATTTCTGAAAAAAATGAATTTATAGAGTCATCTGTAATTATAAAATCTGATGAAGATTTCATATTACCAATAATACTTGCTTTGGATCCAATGAAGCATTTAATCGTGATAAGTGTGGATGGAAGTTCCGAATATGAAATGCTGGAGCCGCAAATTTTTGATGATAAATTAAATGGTAAGGGGATGAGAGTCCTTCGATATAGAAAAGACAAAAAGGTAGATGTTTACTGGCAACGCGGTGTAAAGGTAGACCCAACAAAACTTTCACTTGGAGATGGAATAGGAGATTTTGAAGAAACGGAATTCTTCCAATCTATTTTTGAAATATCAAGCAAAAGAGTTTTTTTGGATGTTAGCTTTATGGATAAGCAAAAAAGAAATGTAAACATTCGAATTGATGAGCAGCCTTCCAGCAGAAAAAGGATGTCATTTTTAGCCCCGGTCGGAAATGATATAAAGCTTCCAAAGCAGTTCTTTTTAGTATATATGTTGGATTTTGACTTCCTATTAAGGAAAGGGACAAAAATTGATATTTCTATCGGAGAAAACAAGCTCTCTCCTTCTATTTTTCCTTTGCCAAGAAATTATAAGAAAGTTTACTTCAGCCGGTATTCCGGAAGACCGGCAATAGCCAATCTTAATTCTTCACTTAAAAAGCCAATAGTTGTAAAAAATAACCTTTCAGGTACAGTTGAAGTTGAAGGAATGAATATTGAGTTTGATCATAATGGAAGAATTTCCCGATTATTCATTAAGGAGGATCAAATTATTTATGAAATTCTTTTTTATTCCGGATTTCCTAATATGCTTGATCTTAGTGATTCAGAAATAAATAAAGGAGAATGGGGTTTTAATATTGCCGGGACTAAACTAACCGGTGGTTCTTACAGACTAATACGAAATAAGAAAATAGTCAATTTTCAACTTGATGTTTCAAAAAGCTGGAAACCTATAGATTTGCCGTTAAGTTTTAGAATCTTTACAAAACTAAATGGTTCCTTTAGAAACTGGACATCAACGTATGTTTGGGAAAGTTTTATTGATCTTGAAAATATGGCAATCTCCGGAAGTTGGAAACGAAAGAAAAAATAAATATTGTTCTTATCAGAAGGACTGCCTTACTTCTTTAATAAGTAAAAAGTCAACAGCACTGAAAAAATATTTCTTGATACGTTGATGCACAAAGTGCTAAACCGAAGGCTAATAGATTTTATCTACTTAAATTTTCTCAAATATCTTCTCAGCTTAAGTGAATAAGAACCGGCGCTTAAAAGCCGTTTTATTCTATCAAGATTTTCTTTAGCAGCCGTCTCACCGAGCTCAATAATTTCCTTAGCCCTGTCGAAATCAGCCCAGGATAGTTCCTTTACCTGCGGACTTATAACCAGATCGGCTTCAGTCAGACGTATCTTTGAAAGCTGATACGACGTTACGTCTTCCGTTCTGTAGAGGACATCGAGAATGTTGTTTACCGGCTTACTAATCTTAAGGCTCTTGGTTACGTCCACGGCAAGCACTCTATCGGCGCCGATCTCTTTTACTTTTCTTGCAGGCACGCTTTCGGAAGCGCTTCCGTCAACGAGTAGATAATCGCCGATGCCTACGGGAGGAAATACACCCGGTATTGCAGAGCTTGCCTTAATTATCATGCGCAGGCTTCCGCTGGTAAAATTTATTTCTTCTCCCGAAATTAAATCGGTGGCAACGGCTGAGAAAGGAATCTTCAGGTTTTCAACCGGGATATCGGGGATTGCATTGTAGATATCATCTGCTGCGCCGGAATCAAAGTAGGATAATCTTCCGAAGGCACTGATTGCGTGGATTCTTGTCTTAATGTATTCACCGAGCTTCTCCAGCGAGCTTTTATTTATGCTTTGCATGTTATCGCTTAATGATTCAATATCGAGCCTTGCGAATTCCGGGTTCTTCATCGCATCCAAGATAAACTCCTCAACCTGCAGCGCATTTTCAAAATAGGCATAGAGCCCCCCGATAATAGCTCCCATGCTGCACCCGGTAATTGCAGATATTTTGATAGCGTATTCGTCAAGCGCTTTGAGTACGCCTATATGGGCTAAGCCTCTCGCACCGCCGCCGCCTAATACTAATCCCAGCTTTGCCATTATATATTACAAGATTAAAAATTTACTTGCCACAATTTAGCATCTAAAATATAATAAAATTTAGACGCGGAACATCCGGCTCGCCGGCAAGATTACAATCATATACAGCAAGGCTGCTGCTATTCAGTCGCTGGTAGTAAGCAAAAAAGAATATAAATATTTTCCTAAACTTGTATAACCGTTATGTTTTATAATGAATATCTTAATATGGTGCCAATGTTTTAGTCCGCGCTTGCGCAGGCAATTCAAGAAGCCGGTGTAGAGGAAACTAATTCACAGGGGCTTTTTGATTTGCTAAGAATAAATAATTCCTTAAATTGTAAATAGAAAAAGATTGATTAAGTAATTAAGCCGAATGCTTATAGTAAGATTAGGGTAATAGGTTGGTAAGGGTTAGCCTGTGAAAGGAACATCTCAAATAGAAAGTTTTTTGTTAAAGCCGGTATATTGCGGTCTGGATGCAGTTCATCCATTCTACATTATATTTCTATTAAGCGCTGTTTGTGCTTTTCTTTACTTAGTTCCTGCGCTATATAACAGACGCTATCTAAAAAGGCACTTAACGCTGTAAACGACAAATTAAAATTTATACTTTAGATTTTTAAGAGCGTTACGGAATAAGTTAATTTAATTTTAAAAGGAGTGAAAGACGATGAAGTTCTTTAATTTATGTTTTATCCTTTCAGTTATTGTAATAACCGGAATATCAATGAATGAAGCTGACGGTCAATGGACCCGAATGAGCGGACCTTACGGTTATCAATATGGAAGCATTACCGCAGGTAATTCAAATATTTTAGCCGCCAACAGTATGTCGGGAGGCGTTTACCGTTCAACGGACGGCGGAATGCATTGGGTTGAAGCAGATAAAGGAATTTGGGTAAATGAAATTTATTGTATGGGCTACTACAAACAGAATTTCTTTGCAAGCAACCGGGAAGGGAACAATAATCTTCTTTTCATCTCAACTGATAACGGTAATAACTGGTCGCAGGTAAATACAATTACTCCTTCGGAAGGAATAACCTGTTTTGCAGGGAATGATTCCGTGTTCTTTGCCGGTACTTACTCTGAGGAAGTGTATACTTCAAGAGATGCGGGATTAACCTGGACAAAACCTAAAAATAACGGATTACTCCACCCGGTATTAACACTTGTAGCATCGGGTCAAAATATTTTTGCGGGAACAGACGGCGGTGCGGTTTATAAATCAACCGATAACGGCGATAACTGGGTGCACTGCACTATTCCGAATTATAACACTTATGTTAATTCTCTCTTTATGTACAACAATAAGCTATACATGCAATCGGGAGAAAATCTTTACAGCACTACCGATGAGGGCTTAACATGGAGCACGGTTACTACCAGCGCTCCGACGAATACAATCTTCATGGTGCCTGAAGGCTCTAAAATATACGCCGGGACATATACCGGCTTATATGTTTCTACCGATAATGGACAGACATGGGACGGCGTGGGTTTATACAGTGCAATGATTGAATCATTAGTCTTCTATAACGGCAATTTAATTGCAGGGACACATAACGTAGGCATTTTTACATCGCAAGACGACGGAGCTACCTGGCAGCAAACGGGCGCAGCAAATAATATGATGGTTCAGTCTTTAGCCGCTATCGGTTCAAACCTTGTCGTTGCAAATGGTTCTCAGGACGGAGTTTTTTGTTCTACGGATAACGGAGAAACATATACAGGGTATAATAATCTTAATAACAGCTATGTAGTCTGTATGAAGACAAGGGGTTCAGTCATTTATGCAGGAACCGGAAAAGAAAGTAACGGGGAGGGTGGAATATTTAAATCGACAGACTATGGCTTTAGCTGGAATAACCTTGGCTTAAAAGACATTATTGCAAATTGCATTAACTACAATTCATCTTATTTATTTGTCGGAACGCCTCAAGGAGTTTTCCGTACATCAAATGAAGGCGCAATATGGAGCCAGGTAAATAACGGTATTCCGGCATCAATAAGTGCTATGGCGACGGATGATACTATCCTTTTTGCCGCTACAAACTCCGGCATGTATAAAACTTCGGATAATGGAACAAACTGGACAACTTACGGATTGTACGATACTGTGGTAAGTTCGTTATTGAAATCCGGGAATATATTATTTGCCGGAAACGATCACGGGTTGTTTAAAAACAATTTAATAGATACGGTTTGGACTCCGGCAGCATTTACAGATACAAGTATTGTTTTTCTTACGGGTAATAACAATATGATTTTTGCAGAAATTTATGCGGACAACAAATTTGAGCTGTTCGCTTCTACAAATAACGGCACGACCCGGAATTCGGTAAATGCGGGTATGGATAATATAGCAGCATACGCCGCCGGAATGAATGATACATATATGTTTGTCGGCACCTGGGGAGAAGGAGTCTGGCGCCGCCCGTTATCCGAATTAGTTACAGGTATTGCCGGCAAACAAAATAATTTTCCATCGCAGTTTTACCTAAGTCAGAATTATCCGAACCCATTTAATCCATCCACTACCATTCAATATGAGCTGCCAAAAAGCTCAATGGTCGTGCTTAAAGTTTATGATGTTCTGGGCAGAGAGGTCGAAACATTAGTAAACGAGAGGCAGAGCCCCGGGATACATTCGGTATATTTCAATGCGTCTGGACTTAACAGCGGCGTGTATTTCTACAGGCTTGAAGCAGGACAATTCAGCTTAACTAAGAAGCTGATGCTGATAAAATAAGACGAGG
>JBJKRP010000170.1:0-4109 GCA_046704565.1 Ignavibacteriaceae bacterium
CCGAGAGGGCGGGGAGAGAGCAGGACAAAGACGGCGGCGGTACTCTTGAGGAATTACGCCGCGACGGTTACATGTAAACAGCAATATATAGGTTATGAAAAAAGAAAGAATGAATATCGTAGTTGCCGGTCACGTAGACCACGGCAAAAGTACATTGGTAGGAAGAATGCTTGCGGATACCGGCTCGCTCACCGAAGGAAAGCTTGAGCAGGTTAAGAGAACTTGCGGGATAAATTCGAAGCCTTTCGAATATGCCTTTCTTCTCGATGCCCTGGTTGATGAACAGGCACAGGGGATAACAATAGATACAGCAAGAATATTTTTCAAGACGGCAAAGCGCGAGTACATTATAATCGATGCACCGGGTCATATCGAGTTTCTGAAGAACATGATAAGCGGCGCAGCGCGCGCAGAGGCTGCTATCCTGATTATAGATGCAAAGGAAGGCATTGCGGAAAACTCCAAGCGCCACGCGTACATGCTTTCATTGCTGGGAATAAAGCAGATTGCGGTGGTCGTAAACAAAATGGACCTGGTTGACTTCGACGAAAGAATCTTCTTATCTATCAGGCGGGAATACATTTCTTTCTTAAATGAGATCGGGATTGTGCCGCTTGCTTTTATACCGGTCTCTGCAATGAACGGCATAAATATTACCGGAAGGTCTTCTTCCATTCCATGGTACGAGGGAGATACTGTTACCGATATAATCGACTCGTTCATTAAAGAGAAAGACGAGGAGCAGAACCATTATAGAATGTTTGCGCAGGGGATATACTAGTTTACGGAAAACGGTGATGACCGGAGAATAATTGCAGGAACGATCTCATCCGGTACGGTCAATGTAGGCGATGAGGTTGTGTTCCTTCCTTCCGGGAAGACGGCAAACGTACGCTCTATAGAAATATTCGGGAAGACAAAAGTAACAAGCGCAGGCTGCGGACAGGCAATAGGAATAACGCTGGATACACAGTTGTTTGTTAAGGCTTCGGACCTTGTTTGCCGTACAGATGAAAAGCTGCCTGTTACAGCCGAAAGATTCTGTGCAAATATTTTTTGGATGAGCAGGGAGCCTCTGCTGCCGTATAAAAAATATAAGCTGAAGCTTGGTACGAATAGAGTTGATGTTGTTGTCGAAGAGATAGAAAGCGTCCTCGACGCTTCAGAGCTTGAGAGGACTCCCGGCAGAAACGAGGTACGCCGTAACGAAGTAGCTCAATGCATCCTGCGTGCGGTAAAGCCGGTCAGCTTTGATCTAATTGATGAGATTGTTCCTACGGGCAGGTTTGTCCTTGTTGATGAATACGACATAGCGGGCGGCGGAATAATAACCTCGGCTCTGGATAATGAGAGTGTTCTCGCGGGACAGGCAAGCTATCATCCCTTTGAAATAGAATTGAACAAGCTGATCAGGAAACACTTCCCGCATTGGGAAGCCAAATCGGTTCCTGATTATAAGCTGCACAAACAGATAAGCAATTTATTATTAGAGTTAAAAGCGAAAGATGAATAGAACAGTAAATTTTGATGTTGACCTTGGCACGCTTGAATTAGCTCTCGACGGGAGAAGATTAAGTAAAGATGAGCTGGCAAAGCAGAGAACAAAGCTCCTTGGCGGGGAAGAGCTTCGCAGGGAGATCGAAGACTTGTCAAAGCCGGACGTTGATAAGAGTCTTCAGATAAGCTTAAAGCCCGGCGGTATCTATATTCAATTTGACCGTGAGCTGATAAAAGCAAGCGTGCGGGAGTGGTTCTTTATGGTAAGAGACACTGTTTGGGGAGGCGGAGACATACCGACGGATAGCTGGCTGCAGATAAGCCGCCTTGCCGATCTCCACTCGCGCAGCGAGGAAGACTTGCCTTCAATAAGATTGACGACACGCCAGAACCTGCAGTTCCATAGGGTACCGAAGAGAAGCCTGCTCCCGCTTGTTAAAGGCTTGATAGAAATTAATTCTCCTACGTTAAACGGCTGCGGGGATAATGCAAGGAACCCGACTGCCTGTCCGCATAAATCCGGTATCTTTGATGCAAATGCTCTTGCACGGAAGATAGGAAAATATTTTCAACTTCCGCTTTCTGAATATTACAAAGTTTATGATAGAGACCGGTCAGCGGAAGCGAATAATGGCTTTCAATATTCCGGATTCGGCTTGCCGAGAAAGTTTAAGATTGCAGTCGGCGGATACTACTATGATGAAGAGCTTCACAAAGAGGTAAGATGCAATTGCAATGATGTCCTTACAAGCGATGTTTCTATCGTTCCCTTAGTCGAAGACGGGGCTGTAGCCGGCTACCAGGTTTACATCGGCGGAAGCCTGGGACAAAAGAACGGGAAGCCGACCTTCGCCTCGTTATCTGGTCCGTTCGGAATATTTTATTCTGAAGAAGAACTGATGAAAGGACTCGATGCAATCGGGAGAGTATTCCAGCAGGTCGGCGACAGGAAGAACAGGCACTGGGCAAGATTAAAGAATATCTTAATTGCAAAAGGTATCGAGCGGTTCTCTTACTCGTTCGAATCTATTCTTCTCGATGAAAATATTTTTAGAAAGGTAAGGAAGCTGGGCATAGACTGGTACAGGGAAGAAGTAGAGAAGCTCGGTGTTCAAGTTTTCCCGCCGGTTGGAATTGATCTTGGAAAGGTCGGAAGACATCACGGCTGGCAAAAGCAGTTTGACGGGAAGTGGAGCTACGGTCTGTGGATCCAGAACGGAAGAGTAAGCGACTCGAACCCGCAGGGTAAAGTGAAATCCTTAATTGATGAAATAGTCCGGACGATAAGACCCACAGTAAGGACGCAGCCTACGCAGGATATTCTCTTCCTGGATATTGACGAATCTCTAAAGCCTGTTCTTGATGATATTCTTAAAAAGTATAACTACGGCGGCTATTCGAGGCTGAGGATAAAATCCGAAGCGTGCGTTGGACTTTATACGTGCCCTTTAGCCGTAACAGAATCGGAAAAGTATTTCGAGCCCTTAATTAAAGAGCTTGAACAGAAAGGCTACGCCGACGTTGAAGGAGTCTCTATCGGCATAAGCGGCTGCGAAAGACACTGCTCACGGAACATACGCTACGCAATTTCAATCGAAGGGAAGGGAGACGGGATTTACCAGCTAAAGCTCTTATTCGGCAGTACGGATGACGACAATCTTGCAAAAGATATTATCTGCGATGAAAAGAAGTTCTTGCGTTCAATACCAAAAGAAAAGATACCGGATGTTATTTCTTCTCTGATCGACAACTATGCTGCAAATAAAAATGAAGATGAGTATGAGATATCTTTATTCCATAAGAGAATAGGCATGGGCGGGGTAGTAAGCCACTTAATGAACGATGAAAGGACTTCTCATTTGATGGAAAAAATTAGTGATCCGTATCTGGCGTAAAACAATAGCACACGGATAATACGGATTTGACGGATTAACACGGATATATAATTTTAAAAATGAATATGAACCCTCAGGCAATTCAAATTAAGAAAAAATATTCTAACCAAACGCTCCCGGTTTTATTAAAAGACCAGAAGATACTACTGATCGGCGGCGGCAAGGTTGCCCTCCAGAAAGCGAAAGTGCTTAAGGCGAACAACATTGTATTCAGTGTAATCTCGGTTTCGATCCACGATGAGGTTAAAAGCCTTGGCGTTGACTTCATCCAAAAAGAATTTGAAGAATCAGATGCAAAGCCGTTCAATATTATTATTGATGCAACAGGGAACAGCAAGGTTAAGAAAATTCTTGACGGAATAAAAAGGAAAAGATTTATCCTCGTGAATTCGGTTGACAAGCCTGAGGACTGCGATTTCTATTTCTCTTCTCTTCTGATTTATAATAATCTTAAGATTGCGGTATCCAGCGACGGCGGAAGTCCGACTTTAACCCAAACTGTGCGGGATAGGATTAAGGAAATAATTCCGGAAAAGCTCGGTGAATTAGCCAGCCAAAAATTAAGCGAAAGAGTTAATAATAATGTCGTCAACATTGAGGAGACCAGGAAAGAAATCAAAGAAGCTTTTGGAAAAGTATTTATTGTCGGCTGCGGACCCGCCAGCGCCGATTATCTTACTATAAAAGCACTAAGAATAATCCGTGAGGCGGACATTA
>JBJKRP010000171.1:0-17290 GCA_046704565.1 Ignavibacteriaceae bacterium
TAGTGACGTTGCTGTCGGCGGACTAGAAATAAATACACCAGGGAGAACCTACAAATTCGTGCAAAGAGGAATTACTTTTTATACATCTGATTTATATACAATTATTAATGATTCTCTAATCAAACTCGATTTACCAAAAGACATACAGTTTGACGGCATATTTAAAAACCAAATGCTTCTTGAACTTAAATCTAATTGGAAAGTCGGCGAAAAGGTTTATAATCAAGGATCTCTAATAAGTATTGATTACAATAAGTTCTTAAAAGGAGATAGGGAATTTTCATTAATTTATAAACCGGGATCCCGTGAAAGTATTGTTTCAGTCGGAAATACTAAAGACTTCCTACTTATTAATCGATTAAATAATGTTAGAGGTGAATTATTTAAATATACATTAAGCAATAATGAATGGTCAGGTGAAAGAATAAGCGCACCCGATTACGGGACAATCGAAGTAATTTCAACAAGCGATTTTTCTGACAGTTTCTTCTTTACTTTTGCAAACTTTCTAAATCCTTCTACGCTTTATTTATATGAAGAAGACGGAACAATTAAAAAAGTTAAAAGCCTGCCTCAATTTTTTGACGCTGATAAGTTTGAAGTAAAGCAACACGAAGCTGTTTCTAAAGACGGAACAAAAATTCCTTACTTTATTGTTTATAATAAAAATTTAAAGTACAATGGTGAGAACCCGACTCTTCAATATGCTTACGGAGGATTTGAAATATCTATGAGACCATATTATTCGGCTACAATCGGGACAGAGTGGCTGAGCAGAGGAGGAGTTTATGTACTTGCTAATATTCGCGGCGGCGGCGAGTTTGGACCCAAATGGCATTTAGCCGCAATCAAACAGAATCGTCAAAAAGCTTATGACGATATGATTGCAGTTTCAGAAGATTTGATTAAAAGAAAAATTAGCTCGCCAAAGCATCTTGGAGTAATGGGAGGAAGTAACGGTGGCTTGCTCGTTGGTGTTATGCTAACTGAAAGACCTGACCTATATAATGCCGTTGTTTGTCAATCGCCTCTGCTTGATATGAAGCGCTATAACAAACTGTTGGCGGGTGCAAGCTGGATGGGTGAATATGGAAATCCGGATAACCCGAAAGATTGGGCATACATAAAGAAATATTCTCCTTATCAAAATGTATTTAAAAATAAAAAATATCCTCCGGTATTATTTACAACTTCTACCAGGGATGATAGAGTACATCCCGGTCATGCCAGGAAAATGGCTGCAAAAATGGAATCTTATGGAGATCCGGTATATTTTTATGAATATACCGAAGGCGGACATTCGGCAGGCGTGACAAATAAAGAGGTTGCTTTTGAAAGCGCATTAACATTTTCGTTTTTATGGATGAATTTAAAATAAGCTTTTAATATGCAGAATTAGAACTGTTATACCTATCAATTTATTTTATCTGAGACCGGGAAAGCTCCCGGTCCTAGATAAGATTTAATTTTGATCATTCTTAATATTTTTCCGAACTGAAAATTAAGTTAAATTATAACCTGTGGACCATACCTCTTTATAAAATAAAAGCATGATTTATACAATAGGCGAAAACAGCTCCGGCGATAAAACATCCGAATAGCCGGACAATTTATACAATGCGGGAAAACAAAAGTCGCAGTAAGATTAATTTATTTACTTAATAGATTATGATTTTACTATTGACAACCAGGAATAAATTGAGTATAATTGTCCTATTAAGAAAGGACATTTTTCCTATGGCTCAAAAAAGAAAATATAATTACTCCACAGAAGAAGCACCGGCAGAAAAGATAAAAGAACTTAACGCAAGCTATGCCTTGACAATAGAAGATATAGCGGATGTACTGGATGTTACAAGCAAGACAATCAGCAGATGGACGAAACAGAAAAAAAATTCCGGTTTAATATCCCCTCAAAAGTCCGACAGACTTCAGATATTGGAATCAATATTAGAATTGGGTAAAATAGTTTTAGGCAGTGAAGATGAACTGAACCACTGGCTGCACAGCCCGGTACTTTCTCTTGACGGCAAAAAACCGGTTGATCTTATTAAAACCGAATCGGGGCGACGGAAGGTTGAGGAGGTGCTTCATCAAATTGAATATGGAATTTACTAATTGTTGAAGCTGTACAGAATATGCAGAAATATTTACAGTCCCGGAGACCCATCCGGTGCGGAAAAAATTACAGGGCGCTGGCATAAATTAAGTCAGAGGGTTTTATATTTTTCATCTTCCTTAGCGTTGTGTATACTGGAACTAAAAGCAAACTCCGTCTCTTTTGAAACTATAAGGCGGGAATTTCATTATATAGAAATAGAAATAAATCCCGATTTAATTTTAATTGAAGAAGTGCCGAATTCTTTTTATATAAAGGATTGGAGTACGAACCGGAAGTTAACACAAGATTTTGGGGAAAAGTGGTATATGGAAAGCAGGTCGCCGTTATTAAAAGTCTTAAGCGCTGCCTTAATGTCAGATCATAATTTCATTATTAATAGCATCCATCCGGATTTTTGCAAGATAAAGTTTGCAAAGGCAAAGGTCATTCCGCTGGATTCCAGGCTAAAGTAAGTCTAAATTTTTGGCTTTAACTAACAAATTATAATTTGCCATTATGCCTCCGGGTTTCATTTTCTACCCAAAGCAGCCAGGGCACAAATAATTTTCTTATTTTAAAAATATTAATTTCTTAGTCGATACAAACTCCCCGGCTTTCAACCGATAGAAATAAATTCCGCTTGCTATTTGTTTGTTGTCTGTAGTCTGATGTTTGTTGTCTGCTGAAAATATTACCGAATGCTCTCCGGCAATTTGAAATTCATTTACCAATGCTACCACCTCTCTTCCAAGCATATCGTAAACATTTAATTGCACCAGTCCGGGTTTTGAAATAATGTATTTGATGGTAGTTGACGGGTTAAAAGGATTAGGATAATTTTGCAGTAGCTGAAATTGCTTTTGTCCATCCGAGAAAAGATCAACATTAGTCAACTCCGACAAAGGTCTGCACCAAAGACCGCTATCAGTACCCGCAAAAATATAGTCCTCGGTAAAAGCCAGACAATTGATTAAACTGCTCGTCATTCCTGTATTTACTGCTGCCCAGCTATCTCCATTATTAAGAGAAAGAAAAACGCCGCTCCAGCCGGTTCCTGCAAAAACTTTATTACCAGACTGATAGTCACTTTTGGGAGCGACGGCAAGAGCATTAACAATAAAATTGGTCAATCCATTATTAGCCTGAACCCAGTTAGTACCGTTATTTGAAGAACGGTAAACTCCCCCGCCAGTAGTACCGGCAAATAGATTTTCGCCACTTGCGGCAAGAGAAGATATGTAAAAAGTTATCAAGCCGGAATTTACAGCCGTCCAGTTGGTCCCGTTATCCGTTGAACGAAATACACCTCCTGCAGTACCTGCAAAAAGAATTTTATCTTTTACGGCTAAAGCACGAACCTCCAAATTAGTAAGTCCCGAATTAATAGCAATCCAGTTTATGCCGTTGTTTGTGGAGCGAAAAACTCCTCCCCCAAGCAGATAATCATATGCAGCCGCAAAAAGACTGGTATCGCCCAATTCATTTCCTGTTACATTCACAACCAAGTCGTTAATATTTCTGATCGTTAATCCGTTGTTAACAGCAGTCCAATTAGAGCCATTATTTGTAGAAAGAAAAACACCCTTGCCAAAGGTGCCGGCAAAAGTTTTGTCCCCATTTACTGTCAGCGATAAGATATTATTAGTAGTTATGCCGGAATTAATAGAAACCCAATTGTTATCACCTATACCATAGAGAAAGACTCCGTCAGGGGTTGCAGCAAAAATGTTAGAGTCCTTAACGGCTATATCCCAAACTTGATTTTGATAGTTACCGCTTTTGTGTACCCATTGAGCGTTTACACAGAATGAATCAGAAATAAATAAAATAATGAACATCCAGATGATAATCTTTTCTTTCATATGGAACCTCGCTTACTATTAGTTATTTTATTTCCTTATCACATCTTTTTCTATTTGATAAAATAATTTCCTTAATCTTATAAAACTAACCGGCATCTATAATTCTGAAAACTTATCCTGATATAACATCTTCCCTTTATTTATAACTGCTGCAGCCCTTCCGGTCAGCAGGCGCTTATCAAACGGCGAATTCTTAGATTTGCTCTTAGACTTTGACAAATCTACAGTCCAAATTTCTTCAGTATCTAAAATCGTAAAATTTGCCGGCTGACCCACCTCAAATTTCGGAACAGGCAGGTTTAGAATCTTCCTTGGGTTAATTGACATTTTAAATACCAGTTCGGCAAGAGTTAAAATCTTTTTATGCACTAATTCCGTCAGCGCTAAGCCTACTTCCGTTTCAATACCTGTTATTCCGTTAGGCGCATGGTCAAACTCTACTTCCTTTTCTTCGGGAGAGTGCGGTGCATGATCGCTGGCAATGCAATCAATCGTTCCGTCTTTTAATCCTTTTAAAACTTCGTCTACGTCTTCTTGAGTACGGAGCGGAGGGTTCATTTTCGTATTCGTATCGTAAGTCCTAACGGCATCGTCAGTCAAGCTAAAATGATGAGGCGTAACTTCTGCAGTAATCTTAACTCCTCTTTTCTTAGCCTCGCGTACCATCTCAACAGAACGCTTTGTGCTTATATGAGCGATGTGAACCTTACCGCCGGTATATTCTCCGACAATAATATCGCGCATTACAATCAAGTCTTCGGCAATAGACGGAACCGGCGGTAAGCCCAGCATAGTTGAATTAGCCCCTTCGTTCATGGCTCCGCCAGCAAGTGTTTCATCCTCGCAGTGCTCAATAACCGGAAGATTGTACATCATCGAATATTCAAGGGCTCTCTTTAAGATTGCAGAAGTCTTTATCGCAACGCCGTCATCGGAAAATCCAACGACCCCGGCTTCACGAAGCTCCGCCATAGGAGAAATTATTTCTCCCTTTCTTCCGACGGTAGCAGCAGCAACAACGTTTACATCGACTAAATGTTCCGCAGCCTGCTTCTTTATAAACTCAACCACTTCGGCAGTATCAATTGCGGGCTCCGTATTAGGCATACAAGCAATCCCGGTAAATCCTCCGTTTGCCGCCGCATTGCAACCGGTAACAACAGTTTCTTCATCTTCTCTGCCGGGCTCGCGCAAGTGAACATGCATATCAAAGAATCCCGGTACCGCTGTTTTACCTGAGAAATCATAAACCCGTGCATCGCTAAGGTCATCTTTAGATAAGTTCCCGATTTTTTTTATCACCCCGTCAACCAATAGAATATCTTTCCCTTTTTCGTCTATATTCTGTTCGGGATGAAGTAGGTTTACGTTTTTCAAAATAGTTTTCATTAAAAATCCTTTTACTTTGATGTACCAAGCAAATAAAGTACTGCCATTCTAATTGCTACTCCGTTGGTTACCTGCTGCAAGATGATTTGATTTAATCCGTCGGCAACTCCCGATGAAAGTTCAACTCCGCGGTTAATAGGACCGGGATGGAGTATCAGAACTTCTTTCCCGTTCTTCTCCAGGCGCTCCTCGGTAATTCCAAAATACCTTGCATATTCTCTAATTGAGGGAAAATAAACTCTTGCCTTTCTTTCAAGCTGTATCCGGAGGACGTTTAAAACGTCATTTTCCTGGATAGCTTCATCGATATTATGAATTACTTTTACGCCGAGCTCATTTATGTATCTGGGAATCATTGTCAGAGGTCCGCAGACCGAAACCTCGGCGCCCATAGTCTTCAAGCCGAAAATATTCGAAAGAGCAACACGGCTGTGTGCAATATCTCCGACAATACAAACCTTAAGCCCCTCGAGCTTCCTGAGCTTTTCTCTTATCGAATACATGTCAAGAAGACCTTGAGTAGGATGCTCATGAATTCCATCCCCGGCGTTAATGATATTTGCATCGCATATCCTCGTTAAGAAGTGCGGCGCACCCGCTGCAGAATGGCGTACTACAACCATATCGACCTTCATCGCTTCAATGTTCTTCATCGTATCTTTGAAAGTCTCCCCTTTGCTTACACTGCTCGATGAAACCGCAAAGTAGACTGCATCGGCAGATAGTCTTTTTTCTGCAAGCTCGAATGAAATTCTTGTACGCGTAGAGTTCTCGTAGAACAGATTTACTATCGTTTTCCCCTGTAAAGTAGGAACACGTTTAATCGGTCGTTCGAGTACCTCACGGAATGTCGTAGCTGTATCTAAGATTAGTTGGATGTCCTCTTTGGGAACACCTTGCAAACCTAAAAGGTGTCTGCTTGATAAAGGCATATATTCTTCTCTAAGTTGAATTTTTCTTTTTTAGAATAATTATTATGTGCTGTAGAATTTTGAGGATTGAGGAAATTGTTATAGAGGTAAAGCGGTATAATAGTAGACCGGAAACAAAGAGAATAATTCCGTACTTTATGCCTGTATGCCTTTATACCCATTCTACCTATGCCTCTTTAGTATCGATTAAATAGATAGCATCCTCACCGTCAATCTCATTCATCTTAACTTTAATTTCCTCATCGATAGAAGTAGGAATGTTTTTCCCGACATAATCAGCGCGAATAGGAAGCTCTCTATGACCGCGGTCCACAAGTACAAACAACTGAATTGAGGTAGGTCGACCGAGATCCATTATCGCATTTAATGCGGAGCGTACGGTACGTCCGGTATATAACACATCATCTATCAGGATTATATCTTTATCGTTTATATCGAAGGTAATATCCGAAACAGAGACCTCCGGCTGCTTCAGCCGGACTCTAAAATCGTCGCGGTAAAGAGTAACATCAAGAATGCCGAACGGCAATTCAATCTTTTCAATATCCTTAATCTTGTCAAAAATTCGTTTGGCAAGGAACTCGCCTCTCGTCCTCATTCCCATTAGAACAAGATTGTTTGATCCCTTATTGCGCTCAAGAATTTCGTGGGCAATACGGGTAACGATCCGATTCATGCCGGTGGTGTCTACAATTTTTGATTTAATATTCATAAGCAGGCAAAAAAAATCCTCCTAGGCTCTCTGCCGTGGAGGTCTCATTCATAAATAACATTTGATTTTTCATCCTTTCCCATCTCTCGGATAGAGTTAAAGGTTATATTAATTAGCGAGTCAAACATAAGACTAATTGAATTAAAAGTAAAGACAAGGAAGAATTTATTATATAAAGATTCTTTAAAATAAACAAGGGATCTTATTTCAAGATCCCTTGTCAATTTATTGTTTTTAAAGAGCAGCTTTATTTATTTAAAACCTTAAATTCAATTCTTCTATTCAAGGCTCTTCCTTCCGCCGTCTTGTTTGACATAATAGGATTAGACTCTCCCATTCCGGTAGTAGTTATCCTGCTTGCATCAACACCCTTAGCTACAAGGAAGTTCTTAACGGTATTTGCTCTTTCCAGAGACAATCTTTGGTTTGCCTTTTCAGAGCCAATGTTGTCTGTATAACCCTGTATTTCAACCTTTATTTCAGGATGAGTAAGAAGTATTTCGGCTGAATTATATAAGACAGGAATAGATTCCGGTCTTAAGGTAGCCTTGTTGAAATCAAAGTTAACGCCAATTAATACCCAATTACTTGAAACGGGTGCAGCCTGGGAACTAACCGGCTGGTTATTCTTAACTATGTCTGCAATTCTATTATAGTCTACTTCAGTAGGCTGAGTAGCGTATTTCTTAACAATATCTTCTATCCTTGAGTAGTCGGTATTGCCAATGCCGTCATAAATATCATTAAGGTGAGAACGCGGACCCTTGTCAAAATAATACATAAAGCCAAAATTAAAGCTCATGTAAGTATCGGTATTACCTCCCATTATACCACCGCTGTTGGTTCCAGGCAAGCCATCGAAATTACTGGTAGCAACCGAGCTGTAAGCCAGCTCCGTATTTACTTTCCAGTCCTTGCCAAGGTTCCATTCTGCTCCAAAGCCAAGATTTACTTTGTAGTCCGCTTTCGTCTTGTTTAGATTGGCGTTGGGGGAATTTTTCACCTTATACAACATTCCGCCGGCGCCGACACTGATATAAGGAGAAATTGGTTCGACCGGAGCTAAATAATAAAGAAGATCAAAATTTCCGGCATAGGTGTCGTTCCTGATATACGCACCTCCATTTAATCCTTTGAAATGAAGATATTCTCCGCTGACTCTAATTCCAACGTGCTCGGAAAAATTTCTTTGAATTGAAAGATAAGCGCCGCCGGTATTGCCTTTAACGGCAGTATTGGTACTTACATACCTATCATAGATGCCTCCAAACCCGACAGCCCAGCTATTTTGCGGAAGCCAGTTATATTTGCTTTGACCAAATGCAGTATAAACACTAACAAATGTTAGTATCAGTAAGTAAAGAATTTTTTTCATGGACCCTCCTGATAATTTATAGTTATAAAAGTAACTTAAAAATGGTCTTATAGAAATTAAGCATTGTGAACTGCATCTAAGTTATTATAAAAAAAAGAAAAATGCAACAAAAAATATATAAAATGTACACACTGTGCCCCTCTGCAGGAATAAGCAGAGTTTCTTTTAATATAAATTCAATATGCTTATAAAATATTAAATGACTTTGCAGTTTATGTCATGCCGGTCGGATCTTTGAAAAAATATATCATGTCAGAATATTTCCATACGATAAACTCCGAGGCAACGGCAATTTTTTAAATGTGTAATTTTTATCTGACTTATAAAGGAATTTTCATTACTTTTATCTTATAAAATATTTCAAATTATTTCCGGAAGAAGAAATGAGAAAAGTTTTATACCCCGGAACATTTGATCCGGTAACCAACGGACATATCGACATAATAAAAAGAGCAAGGGAATTGTTCGACGGAGTTGTCGTCACGGTTGCGGTAAATCCCGGCAAGACTCCTCTTTTTACAGTAGAGGAAAGAGTTCAAATGCTTCGTGAAAGCCTTAAGGATTTTGACAATATCACTATCGATTCCTTTGAAGGGCTCGTTGTAGACCATGCTCATGAAGTTGAGGCAATCGGAATTATAAGAGGTTTGCGAGCCGTAAGCGATTTTGAATATGAGTTTCAGATGGCATTGATGAACCGTAAGCTTGCAGGTGATTTAACCACGGTTTTTCTAATGCCGCATGAAAAGTACACTTATTTGAATTCGTCTATTATTAGAAACCTTGCGGAACTTAACAGCGACGTCAGCGATTTCGTTCCACCGGTAGTTCTTAAAATGCTAAAAGAAAAATTCTCAGGAAAGGAGAAATAATGTCCGGTCAGGGTTCTACAGGAAACGTTTTAGCAGCCATTGCCAGTTTATTTATTCCGGGTCTCGGGCAGCTTTTGCAAGGGAGATTTTTGTTGGCAGTCTTTATGTTCCTGCTGGCAGGCTTTTTATGGTTCTTCTTTCTGGGCTGGATAATCCACATCTGGTCAGTTGTAAATGCAGCAAGGTTCAGGGGAAAATAAAAATATTTAAACCTTCCTGCTTAACCTGCTAAGTAAGTGTGATAACGAATGCGGGAAACGCCGGCAGTATCCGGAACTCTTTCATTTAGATATTTATTTATTAAATTTGCATTCAAAATTTTTCGAAACATTCCGTTAATGCGGTAACATTTCTCTTTTTAACAGCGGACATGAAAGATTAACGCTTCAAGCAAGCGTTTAGGCAGATTACTATAAATATACAGGAAAAATAAATAGGTAAAATGTTGAATAGATACTCCGAACTTATTTCATCAATTGAAGAGAGCAAGACCATGGCTGTCTCTTCGCTAATAAAGAAATTAAAAGCCGAAGGTAAAAACGTGCTAAGCTTTAGCGCAGGCGAGCCCGATTTTCCGACACCTGATTTCATAAAACAGGCTGCTATTAAGGCTATTCATGAGAACTTTACACGCTACACCGCAAACGAAGGCTATCCTGCATTACTGAATGCAATAGTAAAAAAGTTTAATGAAGAAAATAATCTTTGTTTCGATAATAAAAACATTCTGGTCTCCGACGGCGCAAAGCATTCAATTTATAACCTGCTTATGGCGCTATGTAACCCCGGCGACGAAGTAGTGTTTCAAGCGCCATACTGGGTTAGCTATCCCGAGTTGGCAAAGCTTGCTCAAGCTACACCGGTAATTATTGAAGCCGGAGTTGAACAGGGTTATAAAATTACGCCAGATCAATTTGAAAAAGCTATTACTCCTAAAACCAAAGTCTTTATATTCAACACACCCTCTAACCCGTCCGGAGCTGTTTATAGTAAAGAAGAAATACTTGCCCTGGCAGAAGTATTGAGGGATAAAAATATTTACGTTATCTCCGACGAGATCTATGAAAAGATTATATTCGACGGTGAGAGTCATTTCAGCATCGGCAGTATTGATTATTTAAAAGACAGAGTTATTACCGTTAACGGCGTAAGCAAGGCTTATGCAATGACCGGCTGGCGCATAGGGTATGCGGGCGGCAACGCCGATGTTATTAAGCTCGCAAGAAACCTTCAAAGTCATTCAACTTCAAACGCTGCATCCATTTCCCAGGCGGCTGCTCTTGCCGCATTGACCGGGACCTCCGATGAAGTTGCCGGCATGGTTGAAAAATTTAAGCTTAGACGCGATTTTATTTATGAATCATTGAATAAAGTTAAAGGAATAAAATGCCCTCTACCTAAAGGTGCTTTTTATGTCTTCTTTGATGTAAGCGATTATTTCGGGTCCAGAGTTAACGGTTATAAGATAGATGATTCGAATACTTTCTGCAGCTATCTGCTGAACGAAGAAAATGTCGGGCTTGTTCCGGGCGTTGCTTTTGGTAATGACAAATGCGTCAGGATGTCTTACGCCTGCTCAATGGACGAGTTGAAAGACGGCGCTGCAAGAATTAGTAAAGGACTTTCAAAATTAAACTGATCATATGTCAATGTACTGGCTTTGTAAATCGCACATTGAGAGGAAAGTAGACCCTTAAGAATTTTTAGTACCGAATAAATATAGAATGCCCGGATCTGAATTTTAGATGCCGTATTTGCTTTCAGTTTTCGGCATAAAGCAGAAGGGATTTATAAATTTTATCAACCGGCATTTTCTCGCCTGTCCAGAGCTCAAACGACCTGGCAGCCTGATGAACCAGCATCTTTAATCCGTCCAGCGTAACCGCGCCTTTACCCGCCGCTAATTTAAGCAGCCTGGTTTGAGGCGGATTATATACCAGGTCAAAAACAATCTGCCCCTGCGTAAAGGAATCACTTAAATTTGTTATAGCATCATCTGTCTCCGGGAACATTCCTACTGAAGTTGCATTAACGATGAGCTTCGAACTCTGAAAAATCCCGGTCAGGTCCGGCGGGAACAATTCCTTTGTTTTGAAGGAATCGTATTTCATCTTATCATAAAAATAATTCTTCAAAGCCTCGGCTCTTTGCTCGGTACGGTTTATAAGAAATATCTTAGACGGCTTGAAGTGCCGGATTAAAGAATATATAACCGCACGCGCAGCACCTCCCGCACCGACAACGCTGACCTGATTACCCGCGATCTCATCTTTATAAGGCTGGAGAGTCTCATATATCCCGTCGACGTCGGTATTGTAGCCGTGAAGCTTACCAAGATCATTTACAACGGTATTAACGGCACCGATTATAGATGCCTCATCAGATACGTCATTAAGAAGGTGCAATATGTTTTCTTTATGCGGGATGGTAACGTTAAATCCTTTTACTCCCAAGCCCACCATTCCCTTAAGTACCGAACGCAGGCTGGAAGGCGTAACGTCGAAAGGGAGATAGATGTAATCTAATCCTTTTAGCTCAAAAGTAATGTTATGAATAAAGGGCGAATAAGTGTGCTTAATCGGATGACCTAATAAGCCCGTTAATTTCGTGTTTAGATGGTAAGAGTTTTTCATTTAATCAAATTAAAAAAAATAAAAGGAAAAGATTTCGCCGTTCCGCAATAAATAACGCCGATGCAGTAACTTAATCCGAATGAAGAAGAAATCAAAGCTCCCCAAGCAATTTTTTGAAAAGCTTTGAAGACTTAATTTCCGGGTATTCTTTGGCAAACTCTGTTCTAAAAGATGGATCAATTGAAAAGGCTGTCTTAAGACAGTCCACGGCTTCCTGTGTACGGCTAAGAATAAAATTTATCTTTGCTTTGCCGTAATATGAAGAGGCATCGTCCGGATTTATTCTAATGCATTCGCTGTAGGCACTCATAGCCTCAAGCCAGTTGCCGAGCTCAATAAGTGTCTCGGCAAGATTAAACCAGACCTCGAAATTATCCGGCTCAATTTTCAGCGCAGCCATATAGCTGGATACTGCATCCTGCAGTTGTCCTAAAGAGTATTCAAGGTCAGCCTTTGCATACCAGGCTTCGGCATTATCCTGAGATAATGAGATAGCCTTGTTAAAGTCTTTTAAAGCAAGATGAAATTTACCGGCAGTGTCATAGCAGAACCCTCGTGCAAGATAAGCTTCATAATACTGGTCGTCCATCTTCACGGCTTCCGTATAATATTTTATTGCATTCGGCAGGTCGCCAAGCTCCTCGTAAATATTGGCTACATTATAAGCGGACGCCTCGTCATACTTATCAAGCTCAAGAGAGCGCTTAAAGCATTCGATAGCGTTTTCAAGCCTGCCGAGGTCTGCAAGCGCATTGCCCTTATTAAACCAGGCGCTTGGGAAGTCTTCATTAATTGCCAATGCAAAATCGTAGCTTTCAATTGCCTTCTCAAGCTTGTTCATCTTTACAAGTACGATGCCGCGGTTATACCAGCCGCTAGGATTGTAAGGTTCAAAATCCAAAAACTTATCGTATGCTTCAAGCGCCTTTGAATAAAGGTTCAGATTTTCGTAGCAATACCCGAGCTCATAATATGCTTCGGAAAATTCCGGTTCTATCTCGATTGTCCGTTCCAGATAATACATCGCCATCTTATAATCTTCGTGTCTCTGGTAAAGCATGCCTAAGCCAAACACCGCATCCTCGTTTGCCGGCTCCGAATGAAGCACCATCTCTAACGTATTTTTAGCCTCTTCGATGAAGCCCTGGCTTTCTTCCGCAGCAGCCTTATCGATCAGCGCTTCGGAATCTCCGGGATTCAGCGAAAGAGCTTTATTGAAACACTCCACCGCTTCCTCGAAATTGCCTGCAGCATTGTTGAGCGAACCCTTGCGAAGCCAGTACTCCGAATTGTAAGGAAACGTATCGAGCAAAAGATTTATAAAATAGAATCCGTCCTGATATCTTTCATTCTCAAGGCAAACATGGACGATCTCTTCCACCGCCTCGGTGCAGTCGTAGATGCCGGAAGCAGCAATAGTTTCCTTACATCTTTTTATTTCGCCGTCAAGGTCCCTGTCATTCTCAAAAAAGTATTCATCATTACCAAAATCAGATTCAAAAAACGACATGTTTTTCTCCAACGTATTAAATTATACGAGAAAAATGTATTACTATTAAAATCTAAAATCAAGTTGATTTTAACTTGAATTTTTACAAAGTTCCAAACTGAAATTTTAGTTTCTCAAAACCGCAGTTACTTTCTCTGCTGCATCTTTTAAACTCCCTGCAACTTCGAAGTTCAAGCCCGATTCGCTTAACAGGACGCCAGCTTCTTCCGCATTAGTTCCCTCAAGACGAACGACGATCGGGACATTCACATTAATTTCTTTTGCGGCATCAATTACTCCCTGAGCAACGCGGTCGCACCTTACGATACCGCCGAAGATATTTATCAAAATTGCCTTTACGTTCGGGTCGGAGAGAATAATCTTGAACCCGTTGGCAACGGTCTCTTTGTTGGCGCCGCCTCCTACATCAAGAAAGTTAGCAGGCTCGCCGCCGGCAAGCTTTATAATATCCATTGTCGCCATGGCAAGCCCGGCTCCGTTAACCATACAGCCTACGTTCCCGTCAAGCTTTATGTAATTCAAATGATATTTTGAAGCCTCGATCTCAAGCGCTGCCTCTTCGTCAAGGTCGCGGCAGGCTGCAATCTCCTGGTGGCGGTACAGTGCGTTGTCGTCAAAGTTCATTTTGGCATCGAGCGCAATTACATCGCCTTCTTTTGTAAGAACAAGGGGGTTTATCTCTGCAAGCGAGCAATCGCTTTGAACATACGCGTTGTAAAGCCCGGTAAGAAACTTTACCGCACTCTTATGCTGCGCGCCCGAAAGACCTAACGCAAAGGCAAGCTTCCGAGCCTGGAAGGGCTGCAAACCGAGCCCGGGCTCTACGGTTTCTTTAATAATTTTCTCGGGAGATTCGGCTGCTACCTTTTCAATCTCAACGCCGCCTTCGGTAGAAACCATAACTACGTTTTTAGAGGCTGCCCTGTCAAGAGTAATCCCGACATAAAATTCTTTTTCGATGTTCATGCCCTGTTCAATCAGAATACGCTTAACAACCTTTCCTTCCGGTCCGGTCTGATGAGTCACCAGTGTCATGCCGAGAATACGGTTTGCAAGATCTCTAACCTCGTCAAGGCTTTTTGCTACTTTAACTCCGCCGCCCTTGCCTCTTCCCCCGGCATGTATCTGAGCTTTAACAACCCAAACCTCGCCGCCTATCTCCTGCTGAGCAACGCGTACAGCTTCTTCGGCGGAAAAAGCTACCTTGCCTTTAGGAACGGCAACATTAAATTTCTTTAGGATCTCTTTCGCCTGGTATTCGTGAATTTTCATTTCGTTTTTCCTTTTTTCCAAAAAATCAGATGTTGAATAGTCTATTTTAGACTATTGTCTCGTTCGCCGCCGCTTCAGGCTTCAAATAAGACTGTTAAAAAATTAGTTGAAAAATTAATCCTTTTGAATTCAATAATCAATTTAAAGCAAAAGGAAAATGATTTTTATGTTTGGAATGAAAATAAAGTTTATTAAGTTTTAGCCTCTAAAAGTTCGAATATTATAAAGGACTAAGATATTAAATTGAGTTCTACTTTTTTGTGTCCGGCAAACGGAGTCAGTCCTCTTTCAATTTTAAAAAAGAAAATTTTTTCTAACCGGGAGTAATTCATGTCGTTTAATAAAGAATTTAAAACTATCCCGGAGCTGTTTGTTTTTCTTACCGATGAATACGGCAAGTCGGCTAAGAATTTTCTTTTGATGAGAAAGATCGAGGGGAAATATAAAGGAATAACCTACCGGGAATTTAAGGAAGAGACGGAGAACTTTGCCCTCGGCTTAGCCTCGATAGGTGTAAAGCGGGACGATAAGATCGCCATCATTTCCGAAAACCGACCTGAATGGGTTTATTCCGACATGGCTATACTTAGCCTTGGCGCAGTGGACGTTCCGCTTTATCCCTCACTCACTGCCGACTCGGTCGAGTTTATTCTGAACAACTCTGAATCAAAAGGAATTATCGTCTCAAACAAGTTCCAGCTAAATAAAATTTTGAAGATAAAAGATAAGTGCAGGCACCTTAAGTTTATCACCGTTATGAACGGGGACGAGAGCAAAGACACGGGAAAAAATATTTTAACTTTCCCTCATGTCCAGGAGCTGGGTGCAATATACAAAGCGAATAACCCGGATTATCTTCATAAGAGCATCAACCTGATTAAAGAAAGCGACCTCTGCACAATCATCTATACTTCCGGCACTACCGGCGAGCCGAAAGGCGTGATGCTTTCACATAGGAATATTCTGTCGAATGTTAATGCGGCTCTAAGACTTCTGCCGATTGATCAGAACGACGTATTCCTTTCATTCCTTCCCCTGTGTCATATTTTCGAAAGGATGGGCGGATATTATACCGCATTTGCTACCGGTGGTATGATTTGTTATGCCGAGGGAATTGAATCGATTGCTCAGAACATGCTCGAAGTGCATCCGACAATAATTACTACCGTGCCGAGACTTTTCGAGAGGATGTATTCTAAAATCCTAAAGAATGTGGAGTCGCAGCCGGCATCCAAGCAAAAAGTTTTTTACTGGGCAATCGAAACGGGAAAAGAATTTGCAAGATCAAAAAGAATGGGAAGTGTTTCCTTAAGTTTATCTCTTAAAAACAAGCTTGCAGACAGGCTGGTTTTTAAGAAGCTGCGCGAGCGCACCGGCAGCCGCTTAAGGTTCTTTGTCTCAGGCGGTGCACCGCTTGCACGCGACCTGGGGGAATTCTTTGAAGCTGTCGGGATACAGGTCCTCGAAGGCTACGGCTTAACGGAATCGTCCCCCGTAATCTCGATAAACAAGCCGGATGATTTTAAATTCGGAACTGTAGGCAAGCCTCTTCCAAACGTAGAAGTAAAGATTGCGCCGGACGGCGAGATACTTGCGCGTGGTCCCAACATTATGCAGGGTTATTATAAGAATAAAAAAGAGACGGAAGACGTCCTGAAAGACGGATGGCTGCATACCGGGGACATCGGAGTGTTCGATGCTCAGGGTTTCTTAATGATTACCGACAGGAAAAAGCATCTGTTCAAGACTTCAAGCGGAAAATATATTGCGCCCACTCCGATTGAGAATTTATTCCTTTCAAGCAAATACATCGATCAGTTCGTCCTGATCGGCGACAGGCGAATGTTCCTGAGCGCATTGATTGTCCCGGACTTCGAAGCTATTCAGGATTACGCCGACTCCAATAAGATCAGATATGGAAGGCTTGAAGAGCTTGTAAGATCAAGGGAAATTCATGACTTGATTGAAAAAGACATGTCGGAAGTTCAGAAGAAGCTGGCAAATTATGAGCGCGTCAGAAAGTTCAAGCTCCTTGATAAGCCCTTCAGCCTTGAGAACGGTGAAATAACCCCCAGCCTTAAAGTAAGGAGAAAGTTTGTCGAAGAGAGATACGGTCATTTGATCGAGGAGATGTACGACGGAAAATAATATATCTTGATAGAATAAATTTTAAATCGTACATTTTAACCGTTAAAGAACAAGGTTTGCCTACATGAATACAATTGCTGTAAATGAGCTCAAAAATAATCTAACAAAAATTATTAAAAAGATAGAGAACGGCACTACCGTTAATATTACCTCGGACGGTAAAGTAGTTGCCAGATTGGTACCGCCGCCTTACGTTAGAGAGGCAGCTAAAAAGAAATTAAGAGAGATCGGCAAAAACGCAAGAGTAGGAGATTTATTAGCGCCTGTCGATAACAAATGGGAAGTATTAGAGGATGATAACCCTTGACACTCATGTAATTGTCTGGAACGCGCTCAGACCCGAATTATTAAGTTCAAAAGCCAGAAAAACTATTGATAGCGCTAATGAAAGTGACGGAATAATATTTTGCGAAATATCCTTATGGGAAATTGCAATGTTAATGAAAAAGAAAAGGATTTTAATCGAGATTCCATTCACCGATTT
>JBJKRP010000172.1:0-3781 GCA_046704565.1 Ignavibacteriaceae bacterium
CAATGAATATTAAGCCGAAGAATTATTCCTGGCAGGAATTTTATTCACACGTTATTGATCTCGGCGAATATACATTTTCATGGAAAGCAATTATGAGGCGCTTGATAGCCACGAATGCTTTTATACCGCGCTGGATGAATGTTGTACGTGCAGTATCCGAAGAAGGCTTCGGAAGGGTAAGATTTAATAAAACAATATTAGCGCACCTCGATTCAGATCATCAATTCCGCGATTACTTTGAACAAGAGACGACCGAGCTTCCGCAGTTCTATCATGAAATTATTAAAAATGAAATAGGACCCTTATGGCACTGGCTGCCGGAAGGCGCAATATTCCATGACCAGAATGCATACTTGAATGCTCAAGAAGAACGAATAGCGGTTTGAGAAAATATTTTTATAGATTAAATTAAACTATGAATATTCTTTTAGTATACCCCGAATATCCGGATACGTTCTGGAGCTTTAAACATGCGCTTAAGTTTGTTTCTAAGAAAGCAAGCTTCCCGCCTTTAGGATTATTAACCGTTGCCTCATTGCTTCCGGCACATTTCAATAAAAAGCTGGTAGATATGAATACTGCAAAGCTGACTGATGAAGATATACTTTGGTCGGACTTTGTCTTTATCAGTGCCATGTCAATTCAAAGCAAGTCTGCCGATGAGGTAATAAGACGGTGCATAAGCTTAAAGAGAAAAGTAGTCGCCGGCGGTCCGCATTTTACGAGCAATTTTGAAAACTATGACAGTGTCGATCATCTTGTTTTGAAAGAGGCGGAGATAACATTGCCGCAATTTATAAATGACTTGCAGAACGGAAACCTGCATCATATTTATACTACCGATGATTGGGCTGACGTAACAACAACTCCTCTTCCTGCTTGGGATCTTATCTCAATAAATAAATATTCATCCATGAATCTTCAGTATTCGAGAGGCTGCCCCTTTGACTGCGACTTTTGCGACATCACTGTCCTTTACGGAAGAAAGCCGCGAACTAAAACCGAAGAACAGGTAATTGCCGAGCTTGATAAATTGTATCTTAGCGGCTGGAAAGGTCCGGTCTTCTTTGTCGATGATAATTTTATCGGAAACAAATCAAAGCTGAAGAAAGAAATTCTTCCTGCCATTGCAGAGTGGATGAAGATAAGGAGGCATCCGTTTTATCTTAACACCGAAGCATCCATAAACCTTGCCGATGACGAAGAGCTGATGCAGCTTATGGTTAATGCGGGCTTTGAGGCTGTATTCATAGGTATAGAATCTCCGAATGAAGACAGCCTGATTGAATGCAACAAGAAACAAAACAGGAACCGCGATTTACTTTTGAGCATTAAGAAGATCCAGAAATTCGGATTGGAAGTTCAGGGCGGTTTTATTGTAGGCTTTGATAATGACCCGGTTTCAATATTCGAAAAGCTTACGGAATTTATTCAGGAGAGCGGGATAGTAACTGCAATGGTCGGATTATTAAACGCGCCCAAAGGAACCAAGCTTCACAAAAGGTTGGAAACCGAAGGGAGAATGCTCAAAGATTTTTCCGGAAGCAATACCGACTTTTCAATTAATTTTATTCCTAAGATGAATGCGGAAATTCTTATTGAAGGATATAAAAATATTCTTAACACCATTTACTCTCCCAAGCATTATTATGCCCGCGTTAAAATATTTCTAAAGGATTTCGATCCTAAGAAGAAGAAAATATTCCATGTCAACTTCAGCTACATAAAGGCGCTGGTAAAATCTGTCTTCAGGCTTGGTATTGTCGGAAAAGAGGCTTTACTACTGGAAGCTTTTTTTCTGGTCTCTGTTTATAAAGCCGAAGCTATTTTCACTTGCAATATTATTTTCAATTTACGGATTTCACTTTAGGAAAGTATCCAACAGCTATTCTTGAAGGCTCCAAAGATTTAGTCCCCTTTTCATCCCTTTGCTCTATTGAACTGCCTTTTTTCAATTTATATCTTTTTCTATGAGAAAAATCAGACTGTTATTGATAGAAGATAACCGGCTGCTGCATGACGGCATAATTTCAATGCTAAATAGTCAAAGTGACATTAAAATTATTCCGGCATCAGGCAGCGATGGAAATAATATATTAAGCATCAAGCGGCTTAAGCCGGATATAATCCTATTAGACCTTGGACTGCGAAACCGCAGCAGTCTTAATACTGTAGAAACCGTAAGGAAAGATTTTCCGGGTGCAAAAGTTATAGTAATGGATCTTGCACCGGTGCAGGGAGATATAAACCTGTTTGTTAAAGCAGGTGCATCGGGTTTTATTTTAAAAGATGCAACTCTTGAAGATTTTCTATCCACAATCCGCGCCGTTGCCGGTGGTGAAAATGTTGTGCCGCCGAATTTAAGCGAATCACTTTTTTCCCAGATTGTCGAGAATGCTCTTAAAGGCGGCAAAATAAAATTAAGCGATGCAGTCCGTATGACAAAGCGTGAGCGTGAGGTTATTGAATTAATCGCCGATGGTCTAAGCAATAAAGATATCGCGCTTAAACTGCGGATATCAACATTCACAGTTAAGAGCCATATTCATAACATAATGGAAAAGCTGGCATTGCATACTCGTCTGGAAGTAGCAAACTATTCTTTATCTTCATCAGCATTAAAAAAGATTGTAAAGGATTTTACAATATCTAAATAAAAAATAAATACCGGAGAAAATAAAATGAGCAAAGGTCTGAACAGAAAAAAAACTACTAAAAAAGAACCTGCTAAAACCATGAAAGAAAAGAAAGCTGCTAAAAGAGAAAAGAAGAATGAATCTAAAAACCGCGGAATTCTAGGAAAGTAGTACTGCCGGTTTAATCAGTTAGAGTAATTATTTTGCCGTAATCTTACCCTGTAGGGCTCGTCCTTTGCCGAAAATTAAACTGCTCATCCATTCCGGACGATTTCTTTTAATTTTTTCAGAGTCATCTTCCCGCTATATACTTTTGCAGCACCCTGTAATTAATAAAGCAACACTATAAATATTTCTTTTGTATTTTTATTTCTTGAAGTTTTACTTTTAGAAATTTGTTGTATTTATTTGATTTTGAATCAGGTGGTTTTAATATTAAAAGATGAATATTGTTAGTAATGTTGCGGGTTTTGAAAAACTTAAGCAGCTAAAGCAGGCATTAAAAGATAAAAGTATTGTCAGGGTATCGCCCCTTTTCGGCTCATCAAAAAGCATTTTCATTAAAGAACTTCTGGAACCTGCCTCGCCGGCAGGCAGTTATGAAAATCAAATTGTTGTCCTGTTACCTGATGCACAGAGCGCAGCGGAATTTCATGTTGAGCTCGACGTGCTCGGCATATCGGAATTTTCACTCTCACTGACGGAAATAAAGCCAGAGACTCTCCAGGAAAAATTGACCGAGATTTCGAAAAGGGAAAAGTTTATTCTCTCAACGACTTATGGAATTTTAAACTGCGTACTTCCTCCCAAAGATCAAATCGAAAAGAAGACAACAAAGATACAGGTCGGAGGCGAGCTTACTTACGACGACCTAATTGAATATTTAAATTTACTTAATTACCAGAAGGACAAGTTTGTAGAAGCACCCGGATACTATTCCCGGCGCGGTGCAATTATTGATTACTGGTCCTACAGCGCGAATAGACCGGTACGGCTTGAGTTTGACGGCGACTTCCTTGAATCAATAAGATATTTTGACCCGGAAAGCCAGCGTTCGATTGAAGCGGCGGATATAGTAACACTTGCCGGTCAGTTGAATTCAGGAGAACGGAATGCGGCAGATATTTTCGAATACCTCGATAACC
>JBJKRP010000173.1:0-7794 GCA_046704565.1 Ignavibacteriaceae bacterium
ATTACTATCCTTGCCCTGCCGGCTTTCGGCAATGCGAAATTAATTGTCGTTGACGGATTGAACGGGTTGGGGTAATTCTGCGATAAAGAATACTGACTCGGAGTAAGTTCAACTTCCTGATGAACTCCTGTAACAATTGAAACGTATGCGCGGATTAAATATATTGCTATCGTATCGCCGGCAGTATTGGTAGTAATATAATACCAACCGGGTGTTTGCCCCGTACTTAAGTCTGACGATTGTAAATAAGTATAGCTGTGGTACGGGCTTGATGAAGCGTAATTTGTAGACATTACTGCAGGTGTTTTAGGATCAGAGCCAATAATAAATCCGACGGCAAAAGGCTGATCTGTAGAAATATTGTAAGATCTTAAATCTACCGTAGTCCAGTTTGAATATGGAACCGGGTAAGGATAAGATACAGTTGTAGAAATTGAAGCAGTTATCGGAAAGGCTAACGGTTTGCCGAAAGGAGAAGGATTAACGACTCCTGAAGTCTGCCAGACCCCGCCTGTAATTGAACCCGCTCTTCGCAGAGCTACACGGATTGAGTCTAATCTTCCGCCGGGATATGCATCAAATGTAACGCACAAGGTATCGTTTGTTGACCAGGCATAATAACCCGTGGGTTCCGTATTATCCCATTTCAACTCCGTACTATTTGATATAAGAGTTCCCGTTGAAGAATAAGAGATTTTATCATCGAGTGATGAATTTTCATTTGCACCGGATAAGTTAGTATCAATAACAACAAAGCTGATAGTGCTATAAGTAGTGCCGTAAGCAGCGTCGGAAAAGGCGGTGTTTAATGGAACATCAACGACCCGCGGGCTGCCGCCGCCTGTTTCAATTGCTTTAATTACCGGCGAGCTCGAGGTTGAAAAAGTTATATTTAAGTTTTTGGAGTTCGTAAAAGCCAGGTATTCTGCGGCATAATTTTGAATAATATCGGTATTCGATTGATCCGGGTTATAAAAAGTCTTCGCAGTAGATTTCGGCAAGCCCTGATATGTATAGCCCCAGGCGGAATTAACCGATTTATTATCAAGCTCATTGGCTATCAGCCAGTTTTGAAAAACCTGCGTTAAGGTTAAAGACTGTCCGTTATCTGATATCGCATAGCCTAAGCCTGCTGCGCCGACTACGCCATGCTTTTTATAATCCAGGACAATATTCTTGAGTATTCCGGCGCCAAACTGATCATACAAATATTGAAAGAACCTTTGAGCACGGGAGTAGTCGTTAAGCACCAGGGTGTTGTCGTTTGTCCTCCAGCCGAATAAGAAAAAATTTGTTTCACCTGCATAAAGCTCCGGGAACTCCGGCGGATAGCCGCAAACAAGTTCTGCCGCCATCGATAGACCTTCGTTTACAAAAGTCCATTCACTTATTCCTTGGTGGTAGTTCCAGTTTATCATGTGCTGGAATTCGTGTGCGCAAGTTTCTAATGCCGTGTTGAGACCGTCTGTTTTCGTAAGGTCAGTAGGATTGCAGTCCATATAATAAATTTCCGCTTCATTGCTTCCCGAAGTTGGTATTTCGTTCGACGAACTAAAATAGCCGGCGGTGTATCCGCCGGTTCCGGTATAGCCGTCTTTAATATCAAGTATTAGAATTATAATTCGAGGGTCATTATCTACATCAGGAGGATTGCCGAATGTGTTAACGTCGGTTTCATAAATTCCCATATTCGGATTAGCAGGAGTTTTGTTTTCAAATTCATTTACAACTGAATCTACCGCTGCTTGATTAACCGTTACATTCCAGTTGGCGTCCTCTACAAACACGTAGCAGTCAGGTCCAATTCCTCTGCAGGTAGAAGGGACAGAGTAATTACTGTTAGTTACGAAATTATATGCCAGCCATGAATGTGTAGAGCCGACCGTAAATCCCCAGGAGGATACTTTTTGCATCTTCATTTTACTTAAATAATCAGGATGCGCTTTTACCCACTCCGCGACTTTCTGATCTTGTTTATATAAAAGCGGGGTTCCGTCAACCGGATAACTCTTAGGCACGTTTTCTATTGCTTTATTCTTCATTACCTGTGCATTTGCGGCGAACGCAAACATAATGGCGCTTAAAATCGTTACTTGGATGTATTTCATATGTTCCTCTTCTTTGAAACTGGTATATAATACGGACTATAATATAATGTATATGTCATAATGCTCAATTACCCTATGCAATTTATCGCATATCAGTTATTCCTTTGTAAGGATTTCTGCTTTCTCTACTTTAATTGTTTTTAAATTATTCTTTTCTTCAATTTTATTATAAAATATTTTTACCCATTTACCCTGGTTTCCTAGTAGAGTATCAAGGGTTTTTCCTCTGCAATCCAGTATGTAATTGAGCGAAGGACTAACCTGAAGCGCTAAGTTTGTAAAAGGCTCATTGCCTACAACAACAACCTGTCCTACCAGTTCTTTCAAGCCGGATGTTGCTTTGGTTGAAGCACAGCCAGCAAAGATTACGGCTGCAGCTAAAACCATCAGTATGAATTTAGTTTTCATCTGTATCTTACTGCTCCTCAAAGAAGAATTGATTAGACGGTCTTTCATCAAGAATATTGTCTTTATAATTGAATTTAATATTAGTACACTAAACCCACTGTGCCATAAAACTCAATTCCTTGATTTTTCAGAGGACAAAGATTATATGAATTATCTAAATCACCAAATTAATTTTGGTGCAATTTTATATCTTATTTTCATGATTACCCCTGCTTAGCCTAAATTTGCATATTCAAATTTTAAAAGAAGTAAAAATGAAAACAGAAGTAAAGCACGACGAGTCCGAAAATAAATTCTACACGTTGATAGACGGAAAGGAGGCGTACTTAAGGTATTTGCTGGTAGATAAGGGGACGATGAATATGGTTAAGACATATGTTCCCCCGGAACTGCGCAGCCGGGGAATAGCCGCCGAAGTAGTACATGCCGGGTTAGAATATGCTAAAGAGAAAGGGTTCAGCATCATCCCGACATGTTCCTACGTCGAGACATATATTGAGAGTCATAAGGAGTATGAAAGTTTATTAAAAGAGACTCACCTTTAGGGCGGGTCTCTTTTAATGGAAATTATTTTTTCAGCCTGGCAGTCAAAGTCATCTCAACAGCAGCAAGCGCTTTAGAAACAGGACAGCCTTTCTTAGCTTCCTCGGCATGCTTCATAAAAGCAGCCTCATCAATACCGGCAATGTCGGCATCGCACTGCATCTCAATCTTTGTTATTGTAAATCCGCTTTCAAGCTTTTCGATATGGACCTTATCCTCTGTCTTTACGGAGTTAACTGTAAAGCCTGCACCGGCAAGTATGTTTGAGAGAGCCATCGAATAGCATGCGGCATGCGCAGCCCCGATCAGCTCTTCGGGATTAGTCTCTTGTCCCGTTTCAAATCTCGAAACAAAATTGTATGCTACGCTCTTCAGCACACCGGATTCGGTACTAATATTTCCGCTTCCTTTTTTAAGGTCGCCGCGCCATTCGGCATTGGCTTTTCTTACTGGCATGGGTATCTCCTTTCAATTTATTTTAAAATTTTTTTTAAGCAAATAAATTATAACATTTTTTATCTTAGTAATCAAAGTATTCCCTTTTTATATCACAAAGCATCCGGGAGGAAAAATGAAGTTTAAGATCCTGTTCATCATGCTGCTGGTAGTTCTCTTCACGGTTTTTGTCTCGGAGAATACCGCCATCATTCCCGTAAATATTTTTTTCTGGAAGGTTGAGCTCTCAACAATTGTTGTAATCTCAATTTCTTTTCTTACCGGGATGATACTTGGCTTTGTAATAATAAGCTTATTTTCTTCATCTAAAAAAGAAGAGAGTACGGCGCAGCAGAATTGATATTGTCCGTTTAAGATAATGAAGAATAGGGAATTAAATTCTCGGCAAGTGTTGCCGATGCAGTGATGATAGTTATCGTTTCTAGCCGCGGACTGTTTCTTGCATATTGGGTAAAATAGTACTATGTTTGTCCAGTTCATTCGCCCCGTTGAGGGCGATTTTTATTTGTATGAATACGCTTGAAGAGAATATAAAAGAGATTGCCGAAGAAATTATCGAAAGAAATAATTTCTTTATAGTCGACATGGATGTGCACGGCAACAGCGGCACCCGTTCGATTGAGATTTACATTGACGGCGATAGGAACGTTTCGGCTGACGATTGTGCAAACCTTAGCCTTGAGATAAACCCGAAGCTTGAAACCTTGCCTGATATAGGCTCCAATTATTATCTTGAAATATCTTCTCCGGGCGTTGATAGACCGTTAAAGTTCCTGAGACAGTTCCCTAAGCACATTAACCGGAAGTTTGAGATTGAATATAAGTCCGGCGAGGAGTCAAAAAAAATTACCGGGAAGCTTGCCGGTATTGAGGGTGAGAACTTGATTTTCTCTGCCGGCAGTAAAGACACAATAATTAATTTTAATAACATAATAAAAGCAAAAGTATTAGTCAGTTTTTCTTAATCGGAGGATTATTTATATGAACGCAGATATTGTTGAATCATTTTCCCAGATGGTAAGGGAGAAGGGAGGCGACAAAGATGTTTTAGCCGGTATAATCGAAGAAATCTTCGGTATGCTTGTCAGGAAAAAATACGGTGAGGATGCAAAGTACGACGTAGTTGTGAACATGGACCGTGGAGATATTGAAATCTTTCTTGAAAGAGAAATAGTTGACGAGGTTGAAAACCCGAATACGCAGATAAGTATTGAAGAGGTAAACAGCCGCGGCAACGAAGACGAGCTTGACGTGGGTGACGATTTTGTTGAAAAGCTAGAGCTTGAGACTTTCGGAAGAAGACTGATTACTCTTGCCAAGCAGGGTCTTAACCAGAAAATACGCGAGATTGAAAAGGATATTGTTTACAACGAGTACAACGAGCTGCTTAACGAGATAGTTGTAGGCGATATTTACCAGATAAGGAAAAGCGATATACTTGTAAACCATAACAGGAATGAGCTGATACTTCCGCGCTCGGAACAAATTCCGTACGAGAGGTATAAAAAGGGAGAAACGATACGGGCGATTGTTAAGGAAGTAAGAAAAACGACGAGCGGACCCGTAATAGTTGTATCGCGTGCAGACAATAACTTCTTAAGAAGATTATTTGAGATCGAAATACCGGAAATTTATGACGGAATTATTGAAATAAAAGCCATTGCACGCGAGCCCGGCGAACGCGCCAAGGTTGCTGTCGAGTCCCAGGACAACCGCATAGATGCCGTCGGCGCCTGTGTAGGAATGAAAGGCGTGCGTATACATGCTATAGTAAGAGAGCTCAGCAATGAGAATATCGACGTTGTTAATTATTCGGAAGATGCGATGGTTTATCTTCAGCGGGCTCTGGCGCCTGCCAAGCTTAAAAAGCTGGATGTAGATACGGCGGCTAAAAAGGCTGTAGTTACTGCGGACAGCGACCAGGTTTCTCTGCTTGTAGGAAGGAATGGCGTAAACATCCGGCTTGCGATGAAGCTTACCGGTTATGAAATTGAAATTCTGAGAGAAGAAAAGCCGTTCGAAGAATACGAAGAAGACATCGAGTTGATCGATCTTAAAGAAGAATTGGGAATTGATATTTATGAGCTCCTGATAAATAACCGATACGATACGGCTATTGAAGTTTTAACGGCAGGACCGGAGAAGCTTAAGGAAATTGAAGGTCTGGACGAGGCAAAGATAAACGAGATACTTGAAATTATTAAATCACAATTTGAAGAAGAAGAAGAATAGCTCGAGAATCAGGTAACAGGAATATGTCCGAAACTAAAGAAAAAAAAATACGGGTTTACAAATTAGCTTCAGAGTATAATCTCTCGGCGGAGAACCTTATGGAATTTCTACGCAAGCGCGGTCATGAAGTAAAATCCCATATGGCTATCCTTACCGAAGAAATGATGAAAGAGATAAATGATCATTTCAAAAAAGATATAGAGAAGGCAGAGAAGCATTATAAAAAGATAGCTGAATTCAACAAGAAGCGAACTGAGAAAAGCGGGAAAGAAGAAAAAGAAGAGCCAAAGCCGGAAGAAAAAATTCCTGAAACCGTTTATCCTCATGAACCCGAAGCGACGACGGAAGAAAAGCCGGTAGTAGCTGAAGAGCATAAGCCTGCGGAAGAGATGCCCGCGGCTGAAGCTTCTAAAGCTGCTGAAGAAGGACAGACTGTAAAAGCGACTCCGGAAGAGAAGACTCCGGAACAAGAAAAGGCTGAAGCCAAACAGTCCGGGGAAAAGCCGTCTCAGAGCAAAGCCGTACCTGCCGATGAAGAAAAAGTATTTCTTTCCCCGAAGCAAATTGAAGCTTCAAGGAAAAAAGGATTAAAGGTAGTTGGTAAAATAGATCTTGAAGTTTCGGGTAAAGACGAACAAGGTGATTCGGATTCGGAAGGAACGTCGACCGGTCAATCCTCAACGGCAGAGACTCCGCGTAAGAAAAGAAAGAAAAGACCTAAAAAGAAGAGCGGCGAACCGGCAGCGGATGAACCGGTAATTGCAAAGAAGAGGAAAAGAGTAAAGCGCTTTGAGATTGACCAGCGTGAGGTAAAAGAAGCTATACGGAAAACGCTTTTAAGTATGGATGATTCGGCTGTTTCCGACCGAGCCAGCTCCCGTAAAAGGAAGCGCAGAGAAAGGGAGGCTGAAGAAGAGCTCCGGCAGGAAATGCGCTCGCTTGAAAAGAACAAGATTGCGGTCAATGAGTTTATCGCTGTAAATGAACTGGCAAATTTAATGAAGGTGCCGGTAGGCGACGTAATCTCAAAATGCATTGAGCTTGGCTTAATGGTCTCGATAAACCAGCGGCTTGATTTTGAAACGATCTCACTGGTTGCCGACGAGTTCGGCTTTGAGGTGGAGCTTCAAAAGGAATATACCGCCGAGGTTCTTGAAGACAAGCCTGATGACCCGGAAACTCTTGCCTTCCGCTCGCCGGTTGTTACCATCATGGGACATGTTGATCACGGCAAAACCTCTTTGCTTGATTATATAAGGCGCACAAACGTAGTTGCAGGCGAAGCCGGCGGAATTACACAGCACATCGGCGCTTACAAAGTTGACGTTGGCGGTTCAAAGTTTATCTCTTTTCTCGATACTCCCGGACACGAAGCCTTTACGGCAATGAGAGCACGCGGCGCCCAGTTAACCGATATTGTTGTCCTTGTTGTTGCTTCCGATGTCGCTGTGATGCCTCAAACGGTTGAAGCCATTAACCATGCGCAGGCTGCCGGCGTTCCGATTGTCATTACTATAAATAAGATAGATAAGCCTGGTTCCAATATTGAGAGAATAAAACAACAGCTTGCCGAAAGAAATATTTTAGTCGAAGACTGGGGCGGTAAATACCAGTGCGTAGAAATTTCTGCAAAGACCGGTTTGAATGTTGATCTTCTTCTTGAAAAGATTCTTCTTGAAGCAGAAGTTCTCGATTTGAAAGCAAACCCGGATAGACCGGCGCGAGGCGCGGTAGTTGAATCGGAGCTTGATAAAGGAAGAGGAATTACAGGGACGATACTGGTGCAGAAAGGAACTCTGCGTGTAGGCGATCCGTTCATTGCCGGTATTTACCAGGGCAAGGTTCGCGCAATGTTTGATGAGCGCGGCAACAAGGTAAATGAAGCACCGCCGTCAACGCCTGTTCAGGTTTTAGGATTTGAGGGCGCGCCGCAGGCTGGCGATACTTTTGTTGTGGTCGAGTCCGATAGAATGGCTCGTGAAATAGCCTTGAAAAGACAGCAGCTTAAACGCGAGCAGGATCAGAAGCAGGTGCATCACGTTACCCT
>JBJKRP010000174.1:0-7460 GCA_046704565.1 Ignavibacteriaceae bacterium
AAACATACTGGGAATTTACATTCACCTGTGAAATGAACAACAATGCGAACAAAGCGCAAAAGAAATATCTCATTTTTCTCTACTTACTTCCGGTAAAAATTTTTATTTTTGCAAAATATTTTTTTGATACGGAAACAAACTTACGAAAAACTAAAGCTATTATGGAAAACAAAAAGATTTTATTTGTCTGTCTTGGAAACATCTGCCGCTCACCTGCCGCCGAGGGAATTATGAAATCGCTTGCGGCAAAGAACAACTTAGAAAAATTTCTTATTATAGATTCAGCCGGAACAATGGGCTATCACACCGGCGAAACTCCGGATTCCAGAATGATTGGACACGCAGCCGGGAGAGGTTATATTCTTGATCATTTTGCAAGAAAGTTTGATCATAAAAGAGACTTTGATAAATTCGACTTTATTATTACCATGGATAATTCCAACTACGCAGATGTAAGAGCGTTAGCAAAAGATAAAGAACAGCTTAATAAAATCCATAAGATGATAGAATTCGTATCACGTCACGATGTTGATGAAGTTCCCGATCCGTATTATCTTGGAGATCAGGGATTCGAGAATGTACTCGACGTCTTGGAAGACGGATGTAAAGGATTGTTGGACAGCATTACCAAACACGATAAAGTCTGATTGAGTCTTAAATTTTAAATTAGAAACGTTCCCGAATTTTGGGATTTATATTCCTGATGAACCTTAACCCCGAAATAAAGATTAAAATAGAAGAAGCAGCCGGAGAAGAAATAAAGACTTTAACTTCTCTTTCCGGAGGATGCATCAGCAGCGCATATAAGCTTGAGACCTTTTCAGGCAGAAGCTTTTTCTTAAAAATAAATCCCGGTGCTTCCGGCGATATGTTTATAAAAGAAGCTCACGGACTAAATGAGCTAAGGAAGTCCGGGGCAATTAAGATTCCCGAGGTACTGCTCTGCGATAAATCATTTATTCTTACCGGGTTCATTTCGCAGGGAAACAAACCAAAAAATTTTTTTACTGATTTCGGAAGAAGGCTTGCCGGGCTTCATAAATATAAAAATTCCGGATACGGATTTTTTGAAGACAATTACATAGGCTCAAATATTCAATTAAATGTTGCCGAAGGAGTTGAAAAGACCGACTGGACGCAGTTCTATTACAATAAGCGTATCATATTCCAATTCAAGCTTGCTGAAAAAAACGGATACGCAACCTCAGAACTCCGGAATGGAATTTCTTCTCTTGAGAAAAGAATTGAAAAGATACTGGCAGGAAGCGAAGAAGAGGCAAGCCTCCTCCACGGTGATTTATGGGGAGGAAATTATTTGGCAGATGAACACGGCGAAGCATGCCTTATTGACCCGGCGGTATATTATGGCAACCGTGAGGCTGACATTGCAATGACAAAATTGTTCGGAGGCTTTAGCCCGGAATTTTATGGCGCATATAATGAAGTTTATCCGCTAGCAGAAGGCTATGAATATCGTGAGCCTATTTATAAGTTGTATCACCTGTTAAATCACCTTAATCTTTTCGGGAGAGGATATTATTCGCAGGTGGTTTCAATAATCCGAAATTACATCCGGTAATCTATGAAATTTATTTTCTTACTTATTCTATCGATAAACATGTTAAACTTTAACGGCACGGCAGCAAAGCAACAACGGCAAAAAAATGACAACGTTGTAGTTGATTGTCATTATACTTTAAGCGAGGCGTTAGCCGGGATAAAGATTCCGCCTGGAATAAAGAAGGATCTTCGTATCATCGATGTCCGCTATTATTCTTTCGACGGCAGATTGCATGAGGGACAACTTGTCATTCATAAAGATTTAGCCGAAGACATAAAGAAAATATTCAGAGAAATTGAAGAACATAAATTCCCTGTCCAAAAGGTAATTCCAATTGTAGCATACGGCTGGTCGGACGATTCTTCCATGAAGGATAACAATACATCGGCATTTAATTACCGCAATGTGGAAGGCACTGACAGGCTCTCCAATCATTCTTACGGGAGAGCAATAGATATAAATCCCTGGCTCAATCCGCAGATCAAAAAGGATAAAGTGCTTCCCGAAGGCGCGGTTTATAATCCCGGCAAGCGTGGTACCATTACAAAAGGATCATTCTTAGTGAAGTTATTTCTCAAGCTCGGGTGGGACTGGGGTGGCAACTGGCATTCGTCTAAAGACTATCAACATTTCGAGAAGCTAAAGAACTGAAACGGTCAATTACATAGTTCTTATTTCTTTAGAACGGAATTAAAATCCATTTCAATTTTTTCTTCGCAAAAGAAAGGCTCGCCGTAATGTCTGCTTATCTGGAATCCGTAAAACTTTGCCCTGGATTCAATGTAGCTTATAAATTCGGGTCGGCTTATAAAGGTCTCCGGCTCGGGACTTTTGGGATTATGAAACTGCGAGGAATATGCCTTAACAGCCTTCATCTTTAGTTCAAAGCTTTCGGTTATATCAACTATAAACGTAGGTTCGAAAGTATAAGTTTGCATGTAGTAATACAGCTTATGAGGTCTAAATGCTTCCTGCGAGACTTCCTTGTCAAAAGTCTTAACCTTGGTTAAGCCGGTAGAAAACATAGCACGCTTTATTAAGGTAGAAGTATCGTTATGGTCGGGATGCCTGTCGTGGAAATACGGGGCGAAAATTATTTTAGGTCTGTATTTCCTTATCGACATAACAATCCGCAAAACGTTTTCTTTGTTGTTTTGGACGTCGCCGTCGGGAATCTGTAGATTCTCTCTAACGGCAGCTTTTAAGATTATTGCCGCCTGAAAGGCTTCTTTCTGTCTTGTTTCGGCAGTGCCCCTTGTGCCAAGTTCTCCCCGCGTAAGATCAATAAGTCCGACCTTAAAATTATCTGATGTCAGTTTAGCGATTGTGCCGCCCATAGAAAGCTCTGCATCATCCGGGTGGGCGCCGAAAATAAGCACGTCAAGGTTCATAGATTAGAACAGGGTTAATTGGATAATTTTTAATTTGTTGATGATAAACATAATGATTTTTTCTTTCTGAATCTAACTCATATCTTTATAAGAATCATATTTTAATTCTGGAATTGGAATGCAGCAAAATCCTGATCTTCATATAAAAAGAAAAGTGTTCATCAACGGGAAAATATTTACCGTAAATGAAAGACAGCCATACGCTGAGGCAGTAGTGATCGATCAGAATAAAATTATTTTTGTTGGAAGCCGAAGCGATGCAAAAGAAATAATTAACGGGAATACAGAGGTTTTCGATCTAAATGGAAAATTGATGCTTCCGGGCTTTATTGACAGCCATACACATTTTATCAGCGGTGGGCTCAGCCTTTTAGGACTGGATCTTCATAATGCAAAATCAGCCGGAGAGTTCGTTTCTTTGTTGAAGAAGTTTGCCCGGAAAAATAAGGGGAAATGGATTACCGGCGGAAATTGGGACCATGAATTATGGGATACAAAAGAACTGCCTTCCAGGAAACTTATTGATGAATTTACTCAAGATACACCTGTCTTCATCGAAAGGGTTGATAAGCATATGGCTTTGGCGAACTCACTGGCATTAAAAATAGCCGGGATAACTAAGGCTACCGCAAATCCCGAAGGCGGTTTGATTGAAAGAGATTCCGTCACCGGAGAGCCGACAGGAATAATTAAGGATAACGCTATGCCTTTGGTTTATTCCAAAATCCCGTCTACATCTGTAAATGAAAATTACGATGCCGGTTTGGCTGCATTAAAAATTACCGGAGAGAACGGCATTACAAGCATACATGATATCACTTCAATTAATGATTTTAAAACATACCAGAGCCTGGAAAAGAATAACGAGCTTACTTGCCGGATTTACACAAGACTGCCAATCTCATGTTATAAAAGTTTAGTTGAGTCGGGAATCCGGTTCAATTTCGGCAGCGATAAATTAAAGCTCGGCTCATTGAAGGCTTTTTCAGACGGGTCGCTTGGCGCCGGTACCGCCTGGTTCTTTGAAAGCTATCTTGACGAAAAAGATAATTTCGGGTTAGCTAACGACATAGTTTTAGACGGCAGGTTGGAAAAGTGGGTAATGGATGCCGACAGAAATAAATTACAGGTCTGTACCCACGCCATAGGCGATAGAGCTAATGCCTACCTGATTGATCTCCTGGAAAAAATTGCAGACACAAATGAAAGCTGGGATAGGCGATTTAGAATTGAGCATGCACAGCATGTCCGCAAGAAAGACATCCGTCGTCTGGCAGAATTAAGCGCAATCATTTCCGCCCAGCCGTACCATTTGTTTGACGACGGATCCTGGGCTGAAAAGAAGATCGGCAGCAAGCGCATTAAGGAAGCGTATTCATTTAAGTCTTTTCTTGATGCAGGAATTACCATTTGCTTTGGAAGCGACTGGACCGTAGCTCCGTTGAACGCACTTCTTGGAATACACGCCGCTGTTACCCGGCAAACAAGCAATGGGGAAAATCCTGCCGGCTGGATACCGGAACAAAAGATCAGTGTTGCCGATGCAATCAAATGCTATACAATTAACGGTGCCTATGCGGCATTCGAAGAAAATGTAAAGGGCTCAATCGAGCTAAACAAGCTTGCAGACTTTGTAGTGCTTAGCGACGATATTCTTTCTATTGAACCGGAAAAAATAAAGGATGTTAAGGTAGAGATGACAATATTCGACGGAAAAATAATTTATACAGCTTAAATATCTTTTGCACGCGGTAAGGTAAATGAGACCATGGTACCTTCGCCGGCTTTACTTTCCAGATGCATATCCCCTCCCTGCTTCATAATTAATTCCTTACAAAGATTTAATCCTAAGCCGGTGCCTGTTTCGTTATTGGTACCCTTTGTAGAAATGCGCGAATCGGGGCTAAGCAGGCGCTGAAGCAATGTTTCGTCCATGCCTACTCCATTGTCGCGTATTCCTACTTCAACGGTTCCATTGTTGCTCTTCGAAGAAATTAGGATCTCTCCGCCCTTGTGGGTAAATTTTATTGCATTCGAAATCAAATTTCTAAAGATTATTTCCAGCATATCTTTATCTGCCCAGACGTTTATGCTGTTGTCAATTTCTTCCTTTAATACGATTGACTTTTGCTCTGCATTTATCTTCAGCAGACGGACAACCTCATCAACAGTTTGAAGCAGATTTTCTTTAGCCGGCGAATATTTTATTCTGCCAGCCTGTACTAAAGACCACTCGAGCAAATTATTCAGAAGCTTGAATAAGTTCCCCGCGGCGTTATTTATATTCTTTGCAGACATCCTAATATCGCCGGACTCCATCTGATCGATTTCATTTGCCAGCATTTCTGTATAACCAAGCAGCCCGTTAAAAGGACTGCGTAAATCATGTGCAAGAACAGATATTATTTTATCCTTGTGCTGGTTTAATTCTTTCAGCTCTGTCTCCGATTCGGTAAGCTTGGTCAATAATTCCGTCTGTCTGAAATTTACCTCTTCAAGCTCTTCTTTTTTTGAATTTAGTTCTTTGGTTCTATCCGTAACAAGAACTTCGAGCTTTTTATTTCTTAATTGAATTGCTCTCAATCTATACTTAAAGATTAAGAACATAACGGTAATTAGAATTACTATAATTATAGAACGGAACCACCATGTCTGCCAGAAAGGAGGAAGAACTACAATTCCTACGGATGCAATATGGCGGCTCCAGACACCGTCATTATTCGTACCTTTTACAAGCAGCTCGTATTTGCCCGGCGGAAGGTTTGTAAAGGTTACCGAAGTATTAGTTCCGTTCTCAATCCATTTGTCATTTAATCCTTTAAGCATGTAAGCGAATTTATTCTTATTCGGATCCCTGTAGCTTAAAGCAGCAAAGCTAAAAGAAACAATGTTGTCCTTATAGCTAAGTTGGATTTTTTTTGTCTTCCAGATTGAATTGGGCAATTTAATTTGATTGTTATAATCGTTAAATGAAGTTAGAACTACGTTGGGATTAAATTGGTTTGACCTGATAGAATCGGGGAAGAAAGCGTTTATTCCGCTTTTGCCTCCGAAGAACATCTTCCCGTTCCCGCTTTGAAAAAAAGCACCTTCATTAAATTCATTGCTTTGCAAACCGTCGCTTTGATCATAATTATGAAAGATTTTCTGTCTTATATTGAACTTAGAAATGCCGTCATTGGTACTAATCCAGAGGTTGCCGCTCTTGTCGCCGAGGATTGCATATACTTCATTGTTGGCTAAGCCGTTTTTTTCCGAATAGGTTTGGAATCGTCCTGATCTTTTATTTAGTTCACTTATACCGCCGCCTGCCGTTGCAATCCAGATAGTCCCGGTCGTATCATCCGGCAATTGATATACATCCAGAACAATATTATTACATAAACTGTTGGAATTAGCAGGATTGTGTACATAATGCATGGAAATATTCGCTTTGGTGTTTAGGCAGTCCAGCCCTTTACCGTTCGTGCCTATCCAAAGTAATCCCTCGTTATCAAAAAATAAAGAGTTCACATTGTCGAAGCCTATGCTGTTCGAATCTCCTTCAATATGCCTGTAGTGAGTAAATCGACCGGTTGCAGGATCAAGCTTGTCAACTCCTCCCCCAATATATCCAAGCCATATATTACCGGACTTATCAGGAATTATTGCGCTTATATAATTAGCCCCAATGCTGTTCTTGTCTTTCGGATTGTGCTTGTAATGGTAAAATGTATTTGTCGCCGGGTCTAGTTTATCCAATCCGGAAGTGGTTCCAATCCAAGCAAATCCTTTTGCATCAACAAAGGCTGCGTTTATATAATCTTGTATAAGGCTGTTCGGAGACCGGGTATGAATATAGTGAATAAATTCTCCCGTCTTTTCATTCAGTTTTATAACTCCGGCATTAAAGCTCCCGATCCATAAGTTATCGTTGTGGTCCTGATAAATAGCGCTGATATCATTCTCTTCAAGGCTATTGCCGTGTTTGTCAAAAATTCTTAAGAGACCAAATGATTTCCCTGCCATGTCGTATTTATATACGCCTGAGCTAAACGTACCTATCCACAGCATCCCTTCTTTATCCTCGTTTAAGGAACGTATCTGTTTATCATTTGCTTCGTTAGAGTTCTCAACCGAGTGCTGCAATTCCTTAAACCTGCCTGTTGAAGGATTGTAATAATCTAATCCGCCGTTGTTTGTGCCTATCCACAGCACTCCGGAATGATCAACGTAAAGCGCTCTTATCGAGTCAGAGGTTAGGCTTCCTTCGGCAGAAGCCTTTCGCGTAAAGCATGAAATGGTATTAGAAGCCGGGTTAAGTCTGTATAAGCCTCTGTATGTGCCTAACCAAATGTTCCCTGATTTATCCTCTGCAATACTAGTAATCCTGCGTTCACCGGATGATTTTTTTTGATCGGGAAAAAGATAGTAATGTTCAAACTTTTGGGTTTCGGGATTAAATAATTCAAGGTTTGCTGCAGTCCCTACCCATAACCTGTTTCTTGAATCTACGAATACGGAGAATA
>JBJKRP010000175.1:0-3017 GCA_046704565.1 Ignavibacteriaceae bacterium
GATCTGCTGATAGGAACCGGTGTCGGTGCAAGAATTTTTCTCTTAGCCTTTCTTGTCAGGTTTGATATTGCATGGGCTTACAATATGCAGCACTTCTCCGCGCCAAAATTTTATATCTCACTTGGTGAAGATTTTTAAGTTCCCGCTATGAGGAAGAACCTTTTTTTGTCGAAGGTGATGAGGTTACTTTCTTTGCAGAGGAACTGCTTGGTTTATTTTTATAATCTGTTTGATAAAACCCTGAACCTTTAAAGATCGGACCGGCTCCAGCTCCGATTAACCTTTTTACTTCACCTTTGCATTTAGGGCAAGTCTTAACCGGTTCTGCAGTCATTGACTGGAAGACTTCAAACTTGTGTCCGCATTTCTTGCACTTATACTCATATGTAGGCATAAACTATCCTGAAAAATTTAGTTGAAAACTTAATGAAAAATTCTAAAAATTTCTATAACTTATGTGCCGTATCTAGATTAGATTGCCGGGAAAATATAGTTTTTGACAACGGACAAAAATCTAAAGAAAAATATTGAATAAAATACCACTTTAAATTAGACACACTTATCTAAAAGATATTATTTTAGTGCAATCATTTTTTAGGAATTAATTCCATTTGACATTTTTTACAACCTTTTTAATACTAACGTGAAAAAAATTTTACTCCTTCTGCTTCCCTGCTTGCTTACGCTTACCGGATGCCTAAATTATATCCAGGATACTCAGTTATATGCCGACGGGTCCGGCTCGATGAGAATTATATTCTGGACAAAAATGCCCGATTCGGAAAGTGCAAAGATCCTCGATAAAATTGGCATATTTAATCCGGACTCGATTAGAAGTGAATTCTCATCTCCGTATACCAACATTAAGAATATCTCCGTTTATACCGATACTACCGACAGCACAACGCATGCAGTTATTAACTTAAGCTTTACTCATATTGATTCCTTGAACAAGATTAAAGCATTTGCTGCCGCAGATTTTTCTTTAAAAGACGGTGCCGAAGGACAGAAGATATTTTCCCAATTCATTCCACCTATCGCAACAGGTTTCGGAATAAACGGCAATGCATACCATGTTACATATAAATACACTTTTGGCGGTGATATTATAACTGATAACTCAACCGGTAAAAACGGCAGGACCTTAATCTGGGATTACTCTCTTGCTCAAATTGGAAGCGGTAAAACTATTTCAGTTACGTTTAGACCTTTTAAATTGAAAGAAACACCGCCTTGGATTTATGCGCTTTCGGGTCTGGTGCTTCTTATTGTTATAATTTTTCTTCTGAGAAAGAAGAAGGATTAGTGCAGGATACTGTATTCTAGAAACTCAATACCGGATGAAAGAAGATCTTTTTCATTCAAGTATTCTATGGCTTTTGTTTCTCAATTCATCTTTAATCAGCCTCCGGCAGAATTAAAGAATATGGCATAGATGCCGTAATGCGGCAGAAAATCTGAGATAAGAATAAAAGAATGAAGAGCAATTCAATGTTCATTATCTTAATCAAATATCGAGAATCGAGCGTAGAGAATCGAGCATTGAGATTGACTTGCCATAGGGTTTTATTTATATTTGATGTCTTAATTTTATAATAATTGATGAAGTGCATCGTGCATGGCTGGTAGTGATTACAAGATTTTTTCGGGCAGTTCTAATTTACCCTTATCGGAAAAGATAGCTCAGAAATTAGAAATGTCGCTTGGGGCTGTGGAATTAAAAAGATTTAGTGACGGCGAAATTTGGGCTAAGTTTGGTGAAAATATTCGCGGCTCTGATGTTTTCATTATTCAGTCGACAAATCCGCCGGCAGAAAATCTGCTTGAGCTTTTAATAATGGTAGACGCTGCCAAAAGGGCATCTGCAAAAAGAATTACTGCTGTTATTCCTTACTTCGGATACTCTCGCCAGGATAGAAAAGACCAGCCGAGAGTTTCTATTACCGCAAAATTGGTAGCCAATCTGATAACAGTTGCGGGCGCTGATAGAGTAATGACGATGGATTTACACGCTGCCCAAATACAGGGTTTTTTTGATAAACCTTTTGACCATCTATACGGCTCGTCAATTTTCAGCGGGATGTTCGATAAAGTTAAGGATAATCTTGTTGTGGTTTCTCCCGATGTCGGTGGAATTAAAACGGCTCGAGCTTATGCAAAAAGGCTGCACGCAGACCTTGTGGTTATAGATAAAAGAAGACCCAAGCAAAATCTTGCCGAGATTGTTCACATAATCGGTAACGTGGAAGATAAGGATGTTCTCCTTGTTGATGACCTGATCGATACTGCCGGTACATTCGTCGGTGCAATTGAGGCATTGAAGAAAAATGGTGCTGGAAATATATACGGCGCCATAACCCATCCGCTGCTTTCAGGTCCGGCAATCGACAGGATAAACAAATCGCAGCTAACCAAGCTTTATGTCACCGATACAATACCGCTTCAAAAGGAGCTGGACATGAACAAGGTTGAAGTGGTAAGTGCTTCCGGAATATTTGCCGAGGCAATAAGAAGAACTTATAATAATGAGTCAATAAGTTCTCTGTTTGATATAGATAAAGGATAATTTTATTTACTGGAGATAAAATGGAAAAAGTTAAATTGAAGGGCAACTTAAGAGAGCGTATCACTAAGTCGTCGAGAAGTGAAATTCGCCGAAACGGAAGAGTACCGGGAATTTATTATTCAAAGCACGGCAGCCCTATTGCTATAGATGTTGTTGAAAAGGAAATCAACCCGCTGGTTTACACAAAAGAAACACACTTAATATCTCTTCAACTAAAAGATAAAGAAGATTTGGAATGTGTAATTAAAGACGTTCAGTTTGATCCTATTACGGATCGGATAGTTCACTTCGATTTACTTGGGCTTACAAGCGGCGAAACATTTCAGCTCGAAGTTCCCCTCCAATTCCACGGGAGCCCGGTTGGCATTAAAGAAGGCGGTGTGCTTCAGACGCTTTTACATAAACTTGAAATTGAATGCTTGCCCAAGGATATACCTCAGCATATAGACAT
>JBJKRP010000176.1:0-6374 GCA_046704565.1 Ignavibacteriaceae bacterium
AATATAGATTGGAGCAGATAGATAATAATGGAAATTTCAAGTACTCACAGATAGTAACAGTTACTTTTCTTCCCACAAACTTTGAGCTATGGCAGAATTATCCGAATCCTTTTAACCCGACTACTATGATACAATATGCAATACCTAAAGCTGCACATGTAACATTAAAAGTATATGATGAACTGGGAAGAGAAGTGACCACGCTTGTAAATGAGAATAAAGAAGCGGGGCAGTACAGAGTAAGCTTTAACGGTTCAAACCTTGCAAGCGGTATATATTTCTACCGCATAGCAGTCCATCCACGAAGTGGTGAATTTTCATCGGACAAATTAACGACAGGCAGCTTTACTCAGGTAAAGAAGCTTATGCTGTTGAAGTAAAAGTTAGACTATCTTGTCCGTTCCGGTTTACTGTTAGCAGCGCCGGGACGGAACCTTCCTCCTTACACTAACCGGTGAATTCATTGACAAGCAGAATGTATTTTCCAAGGCTTCAGGCGGGAAGTTAGAGTGCAGTAAATAAGCTGCTTCTGCTATTGTTGGATGATTGTCTTCCTTCCATTTATGAAGACACAAAATAACAGCTACCTCGTCGTCCGTCAGGATTCTAAATCTACTTCCGGCATGACTCATATTGTATTCAAAAAGTTGCTGATACCATTTTGAACTTTCAGATAGACCCCTTACAGCAATAATCTGCTCTGCTTTTAATAAATCCTTTATTATTTCACTTCTTTTTATACAGGCTCTTTAAAATACTATTTTTTTAGATTTACATTCCACAACTCCAATAATAAATGTTTACTCATTCTCCGTATGCAGCGCCTTTTACTTCTCCTTTCAGCATGACAATCGGAGCAGAAGCGATCACTTGCCGGGCAGTTTCGGCAGAATTGAACTTCTGATAATCGATCTCACGCATTTCAACCTCAATATCAATTGTCCTACCGCTGTAAGGATCAGGAATTATAATTAAAGATATTCCCTCAAGGCGCATAGAATATCCGCAGCCATCAGGATCAGTCTTATGCCAATTATTGCAAAATGTCAGCGAGGCAAGATCACCGGCACGTAACAAGTTATAGTCATGGAATAGCTCTTCAAGAGAAACTGATCCGGCTGCCTGTAGATACTCATCCCGTTTTTTCGTAACATCAGAAAAGAAAGATTTCCAATCTGCCTTATTAATATTTCGTCTATAGACATTTAGACGATGCTGCGCTACAAGTGCGGCTGCATATGGATCAGATGCAAGTAATTCAATACCATGCAGCGAGGTGTAACGCTTTTGCTCATCTGAAACATTTATAAAATCAACTAATTCTCCGGTTGACTCATCAACAACCACAGATTCATCAATTTCATTCCATCCATCATCGTGTTTTTCAATTGCGTTTAAAATAGAACCTCTGTGAGTTGATGAGGGAAAGAAGCAGGGGGACCAATTATTAATTATAAATGCAGCCAATTTAGCATGTTGTGATTGTGCAATTAGCTGCACTGATGATTCAAGATGTCTAATGATCATTTGTAATACTCCTCCAATAATTTTTTAGAACTAATTTATTTTAGTTAGATTTTCTTTTATCATTTCCAGAGCCATTTCTATTTCCGGCAGATGTGTTCTGAAACTAAGCACAGCACAGCGTATCCAGAATTTATCATTAATTATAGTTGATGAAAAGAAACACCTTCCATCAGCTTGAAGTGCATTAAGAAGCTTCTGATTAATTACATTCCCATTATCTGAGGGAAGCCGGAAAAATGTAATTGAAAGTTCGGGTTCTGGTCCCGTTTCAAATCCAAGTTCTTTTATCCTTTTGTGAAAATACCGGCATAAAAGAAATTTTTCATAAAGGTTGGCTCTAAATGTATTCACGCCGTGCAAATGTAATGGTATCCACAACCGTAGACCGCGGAAGTGTCTTGATAATTCAAAACCACTGTCCGACGGGCTTATCTCATCAAAGCCGTAGGAATCCTGCATATAAGAGGCTTTGTGAGAATTCGATTCCAGCAGGCGTTTTCCATTTTTTAAAAGGACAGCTCCTGAACCGTATGGAATGAAAAGACTTTTATGAGGATCCATAACCACTGAATCCGACCGTGCGATACCGTTAAACTTCTCTTTTAATTCATTTACTAACATGAAGAATCCGCCATAAGCAGCATCAACATGAAACCAGGTTTTATATTTCTCACATATATCGGCAATTAAATTCAAGGGATCAATCGCGCCTGTATCTGTTGTGCCGGCAGTTCCAATTACGAGAAATGGACTTAATCCGTCTTGCATGTCTGCTTCAATAGTTCCTTTCAACAGGTCAGTATCCATCTGAAAATTATCGTTTAGCGGGATTCTCCTGAGTACTGCCTCATCAAGCCCGGTGATGTTTAATGCTTTATCAATACAATGATGGGTTTGCTCTGTAAAATAAACAACTGCTTTCTTCACATTAGATGAATTAATTTTATGAAAATCTTTAGCAGCTTTTAGCGCAATTAAATTGGCAATTGAACCTCCAGAAGTAAGATTTCCGTGAGCTTCTGCCGGATAATCCACAATAGAGCACAGCCATCTTATTAGCTGGTTCTCAATTATAACTGCGCCGGGACTCGAATAATAAATCCCGACATAGCGGTTTGCGGCGGCTGCAAGCAAATCGGCTACGGCACTTGACCAAAGACCTCCGCCCGGTATATAACCAAAATGCTTCCCCGATGCTGAATTAATGCCTGCCTGATCAACTTCCGTTTTCAAAATATTTAACATCTTATTGAAAGGTTTTCCTTCCTCCTCAAACTTCATCCCTCTTAAATTTTCACATTCCATTTTTGTGTAAGCTTGCGAGCCCGGAAGGACTTCAATGAACTGATCGACATAACCCGTAACCTGCTCCATAATTTCTTTTCTTGCAGTTGAGCCGGGTTCAAGTTCTCGGGTTATGTTTTCCAGTTCTTTTAATTGGTCAATTGCAGCATAACTGTTATTTTGTGTTAGATTTAGTCCTTTAATCATTTCCAGCTACCATGTGTGTTGAGATTGCTAAACGGTTCCAGCTATTAGTATTAACAATAATATAAATCAATTGTGCAATTCCCTGTTCTCCAAAAAACTTTAGTGCTTTATTGAAAGCCTCATCAGTTACTCCGCCTTTTGAAATATTTGTAACCTGCTCGGTAATATTGAGCGCTGCCTGTTCTTCTTCGGAAAAGAACGGCGTTTCCCACCAGGCGCTGAGAGCATAAATTCTTTGTTCAGTTTCACCAAGCTTTCTTGCATCCTTTGAATGATAATCGATACAATAACCGCAGCCGTTAATTTGTGAGGTCCGGATTTTCACCAGCTCTTTCAGTTTGGAATCAAGACTGAAAGAATCAACCTGTTTATCAGCTATAGCCATCGCTTTGTAGATTGCAGGTTCAGTTTTACCGAGGTCCATTCTTGCTTTCATAATATTATCCTTTTTGATTATTTGTTTTTATTTTTTTTTGAATTATCTCATCGAAACTCCACCGGTATTCGGGAAAGGTAAACAGAAGAAAACATGCTGCTGTGTCCACAAAAACGCTGTAATCAATTGGCTCTTTCAGTCCAAAAGAATAAGCCATAGCAAGGGCGTAGATCAGTGTTAAAATTGCAGAACCGAGTGCAGCCCACTTTGTTTTATATCCCGACAGTAATAGTATCCCGAAAATAATTTCAAGTGATGTGGCGGAAACAGCAAGAAACGGTATAAGGCTCTTCGGCGCAAATGAATTAACTTCTGCTGTGTAGACTAAAAAGTTATGCCAGCTTGCAGGATTATTTCCCCAAACATTAAATCTTCCGGCGACAATTATTAAAAAAGTGGATGCCATTGCAACCCTTAATAATAGTGCAGCAGTATTCTGGTATTTTTTCATTTCCATTTCCTTTGTTACTTAACCTTGATTTTTACAATGGAAATATATAGCTTGCTTGGTACATAATAATATACCATAAACGATTTTTAAGGTGTACCAGAGTGACCTCTCTTAAAGAGCTAATACAGATTGATAAGAGCTTGCCTACCCCGGTTTATTTGCAAATAACAAATGCAATTATTTATAATATCAGGAGGGGTACGCTTAGACGCGGATTTAAAATGCCGGGCGCGCGCGAACTTTCGGCTGATCTGAATATACACAGGAAGACTCTGCAGAATGCTTTAGATGAATTAATGGCTCAGGGTTGGCTGGAAATTATACAGCGTAACGGTACTTTCGTCGTAGATAATCTGCCGGAAATAAATTTTACGGGACAGTCTTTAAAAAATAAGAAGCATATCTATCCTGATAAAACTCTTTTCCAAATCGATGAAAAGAAGCTCATACTTTTCCCGCCGCTTAATTCGCAGGCTGACAAAAACCTGATTATTGATGATGGACTGCCGGATATCAGGACTACCACTACTGAAATATTAATGAAAGAATTCAGGAACCTTTCAAAATTGAGTGCCTTTAAAAAATATTTCAGGTACGGGAGCTCAGCCGGTACAGATCACTTGCGAAAAATATTAGCTGAATTTTTAACAAACACCAGAGCGCTTCCGGTATCAGAAAAAAATATTTTGATTACCCGTGGCGCACAGATGGGATTTTATCTTGCTTCAAGGTTATTAATAAAACCCGGCGATAACGTTATAGTGGGTGAACCGGGTTATTTTATTACAAATCATACTTTCGCAGAAGCCGGTGCTTTCTTACTTAAAGTTCCCGTGGATGAATACGGAATAGACGTCGATTCCATCGAAACTATCTGTAAAAGGAAAAAAATAAAATTATTGTACGTAGTTCCCCATCACCATTACCCGACAACTGTAACATTGATCCCGGAAAGAAGGATACGCCTGCTGGAACTAGCGGCTAAATATAGATTTGCAATTTTAGAAGATGATTATGATTACGATTTTCATTATAACAGCAGCCCGGTTCTGCCAATGGCAAGCATAGATAACCACGGCAATGTTATTTACATAGGAACTTTAACAAAAACTCTGGTCCCATCAATTCGCATTGGATTTATTATCGCACCGGAAAATTTTATAAGCGCAATCTCACACATTCGAAGGGTTGTTGACTGGCAGGGAGACAGTATGATGGAAGTTGCAATCGCGGAATTGTACCTGAACGGAACGATTGAAAGACACATAAAAAAAGTAGTTAAGCTTTACCGCGAGAGAAGAGATCATTTTTGTAAATTATTGAAAGAACAACTCGGCGAAAAGGTAACGTTCAAAATTCCTGATGGAGGAATGTCTGTATGGACAAGGTTCAATAAAAGCGATCTAAAAAAAATATCTCAAAAAGCCGCAGAGGAAGGGTTATCAGTCAGCGACGGCAGCTTATTCAATACATCTCATACTAATTATAACTCAGCACGCCTGGGTTTTGCTTCATTAAATTTCCAGGAAATGGAAAAAGCCATTAATATTTTGAAGAACTGCATTTGAATAATTGTTAAAATAAAGTTACAGGATTTTAGAAATACTTTGAGCTAATTACTTGTCTACAGGAGGTAAATTAAAAAGACTAAGATATTTTATAGTACTATTTTTTATTAAATATTCCATGTGGAAAAAAACTCAAAAAAAGATGCTGTAAAAAATACCGGGATGCTTAGCATATATATATTTCTAATATCTAATAAACTTCCTTTGCTAACCCTGTATTCCCATACCTTCCAGCTTATTAATTTATTTTGTTTATAAATTTCTATTCCTGTTTTTATTCCTGCACCTATTGACAATGAATATGCTATAAATTGCAGTAATAATACGATGAAATAATAAAATGCTGATTTGAGTTTCTTCAATCTGCTTTTATGAAGACCATTAACTGATACTATTCCACCTACCCAACCCTGGTATGAAACTGTGAAATATGGAATTGCTATACCCAGACCTAAAAACGTTTGTGTTGCACTATAAAATAAATTCCCGGTAAAATCGTATAACGTAGCTGTTAAATGATTCCCTTCATGGTAATTCACCGAAGCTTTATCTTCGTGTGTTGCTGTGCCGACAATTTTATCTCTTTGTGAAAGTGCAAAATCATTATCTGTTTGTACCATTATTATTCCAGTTAAACATGATAAACAATAAATAATAAAAACACTGATTATATGAATCTTACATCTTCTTAGAGATACTGAGATAACCAAAAATAATTTATTCATATTTAATCCCTTTCTTATGCCCTAACGGCATGTTATCCCGATTCTCGGGACAAGTTGTTAAAACGCAACGCTGCTTAAGTTCTCGGTTAAATTTATTTTCTTACTTGAAGACACTGTAACAAAGTGGAAGCCTCTTACTGGCTGTCATTAACCTTTAGGCTATTACAGGCTTACTT
>JBJKRP010000177.1:0-3896 GCA_046704565.1 Ignavibacteriaceae bacterium
TAGATTACCAGCGGATAAATCAATCCGAGCACGAATGTAGAAAACAGAAGAAATTTAATTGAACTTTTTATTGCGGATAAAATCATGTCTCTACCTAACGAGCTTTAATGCAGTTAAAATGATGTCGATAATTTTTATGCCTATAAATGGAACTATTAACCCGCCGAAGCCGTAAACGATAATATTTCTTTTAAGAAGATTGTAGGCGCTCTCCGCACGGTACTTTATTCCTTTAAGCGCAAGGGGGATTAGAAAGATTATTATGATTGCATTAAAAATTACCGCGCTTAAAATCGCGCTTTGGGGAGAAGAAAGGTGCATGATATTCAAAACCGACAATGGTCCGTTCAACCCGTTCGTTGAAAACAGCGACAAAGTTATTGCCGGTATAATTGCAAAATATTTTGAAACATCATTTGCAATACTAAATGTTGTTAACGCGCCGCGGGTCATTAAAAGCTGTTTGCCTATCTCAACGACTTCAATCAACTTTGTCGGGTTGCTGTCGAGGTCAATCATATTACCAGCTTCTCTTGCCGCCTGTGTGCCGCTGTTCATCGCGATTCCCACATCAGCCTGTGCAAGCGCCGGCGCATCGTTTGTTCCGTCGCCAATCATTCCTACCATTTTTCCGTTGGACTGCTCGTCTCTAATCCTTTTTAATTTATCCTCGGGCTTTGCCTCCGAAATGAAATCATCAACACCGGCTTCCGCTGCAATTGCGGTTGCGGTAAGTTTGTTATCGCCGGTAATCATAACTGTTCTGATTCCCATTTTTCTTAGCTGCGCAAACCTCTCGTTAATTCCGCCTTTAACAATATCTTTTAATTGAATAACGCCGAGTATCTTTTTATTCTCAACAACAATCAACGGTGTACCGCCCTCGAGCGCAATATCTACTCCTATCATTTGAGTAAATCCCAAATCGGTTTGCGAATGAGGATTTATATTTATACCGTCTGAGATATATCTTTTAATCGCTTCAAGTGAGCCTTTCCTAATAACCTTTACTGCCGCTTCGTCCGATTTGATATCAACACCGCTCATCTGCGTCTGTGCGCTGAAGGGAATAAAGTGAGCATCGAGTTCGTGGATGTTCCTTCCTCTAATTCCGAATTTTTCTTTTGCCAATACAACGATTGATCTTCCTTCCGGAGTTTCATCTGCGAGAGAAGCAAGCTGCGCGGCATCGGCAAGATATTTTTCACTTACACCGGGAGCCGGGATAAATTCAGTTGCCATCCGGTTGCCGAGAGTAATAGTGCCGGTTTTATCGAGAAGAAGGACATCAATATCACCGGCTGCTTCAACCGCTCTGCCGCTCATCGCGATTACGTTATGCTGCATTAGCCTGTCCATTCCGCTGATTCCTATTGAACTCAACAGCCCTCCAATTGTTGTCGGTACCAAGCATACGAGAAGGGAAATCAATATTGGAATAGATACATAGCTTACGTTTTGATTCAGAGTAATGTGGTAATAATTCAAAAAGAATTTGAATGAAACGACTACGACAATAAAAATAATCGACAAACCCGAAAGAAGAATAGACAGCGCAATTTCGTTAGGAGTCTTTTTCCGCTTTGCATTTTCAACAAGCGCAATCATTTTATCGATGTATGTCTCGCCGGGATTTGATGTTACTCTTATCTGAATAGAATCGCTCAGTACTTTGGTGCCGCCGGTAACGGCGCTTCTGTCGCCGCCGCTTTCGCGTATTACCGGCGCCGACTCTCCTGTAATTGCAGATTCGTCAACGCTTGCAATGCCTTCAATTACTTCTCCGTCTGCCGGAATAATATCTCCGGCTTCGCAGATAACAACGTCTCCTTTACGTAAATCAATTGCGGATACTTTTGTCTCGGTGCTGCCGGTTTTCTTTCGCGCAATTGTGTTTGTTCTTGACTTGCGAAGATTTTCAGACTGTGCTTTACCTCTTCCTTCGGCAATAGCTTCGGCAAAGTTTGCAAACAATACCGTAAACCACAGCCAAATCATGATTTGAAGATTGAACGAAGAATATTTACCGCCGGAAATATCGGTCATAAATATTATCGTCGTAAGAAAAGCACCTACACCGACTAAAAATATTACCGGATTCTTTACAAGATATAAAGGATTCAATTTCTTAAATGAATCTATAATTGCTCTTGATACAATTTTCTTATCAAACAAAGCCGCTCTTTTGTATTTTGATTCCATAATTAAAACGTAATTCCGTTATGAATTAAAAAGTGCTCAAGCAAAGGACCAACAGAAAGCACCGGGAAGAATGTTAGCGCGCCGACAATCAAGATTATAGAGACGAGTAGGAATGCAAACATAAAATTATCGGTTGAAAGTGTTCCGGAAGTTGCCGGCGCAATATTTTTCTTTACCAAGCTTCCAGCCACGGCAAGTATTGGAATTATGACGCCGTACCTTCCGATTAACAAAGCTATACTCATCAGAATATTATAGAAAGTTGTGTTGGCATTTAACCCGGCAAAGGCGCTGCCGTTATTTCCCGCCGCGGAAGTAAACGCATAAAGAATTTCCGAAAGTCCATGAGGACCTTTATTCAGTATGCTTGACAGCCCGGCTTTGGTAACCACTGCTATCGAAGAGAAAAATAAAATTACAATACTTGGAAGCAGCACAGCAAGAATCGACCATTTAATTTCATACGCTTCAATCTTCTTTCCGAAATACTCCGGAGTCCTTCCGACCATCAGTCCGGAAATGAAGACCGTAATTAGGATGAACAGAAACATACCGTATAAGCCCGTGCCTACACCGCCAAAAATTATTTCACCAAGTTGTATGTTCAGCATTGCAAGCAAGCCGGCTATCGGTGAAAGACTGCTTATCATTGCATTAACGGAACCGTTGGATGCTGAGGTAGTAGCAGCAGTCCATAAAATGCTATTGAATATTCCGAACCTTAATTCTTTCCCCTCCAATATTCTGTTAGTATGGAAGATTGGGTTGTAAGAGATTTCCGAAAAGTAGGATATTAATACAACCGAAACGAAAATGAAAAGCATTACACCGAAGATTGTCCACGCATGTTTTTTAGAGCCGAGCATTTTGCCGTATGTAAAAACAAGTGAAGCCGGGATAAGTAAGATTGAAAGCATTTCAAGAAAATTTGTAAACCAATTTGGATTCTCAAACGGAAACGCGCTGTTTGCGTTAAAGAATCCTCCGCCGTTTGTACCAAGCTGCTTAATTGCAATCTGCGATGCCGCCGGTCCCATCGGGATAATTTGCTTAAAGCCTTCAACAGTTACTGCTGAAACATAATGACTAAAGTTCTGCACCACTCCCTGCGAAAGAAGAAATATTGAAAGAACGACGGATAATGGAAGTAAGATATAAAGAACTGACTTTGTAATATCCGTCCAGAAATTTCCTAAAGACTTTCCGTTGCGGGTTACAATTCCTCTTACCAAAGCTATAAGAACGGCGATTCCCGTCGCCGCGCTTAAAAAATTCTGAACCGTTAATCCAAGCATCTGCGTTAAGTAACTCATAGTTGTCTCGCCCGCATAAGACTGCCAGTTAGTATTCGTTACAAAGCTTATTGCCGTGTTTACAGCCAGAAGTAAATCAACCTTAGACAAGTGCTGCGGATTGCCTGGTAAAAATTGCTGCGTTAGCTGAAGCGCAATTAAAAAAATAATTCCAAGCAAGTTGAATATCAGCAAGCTAACGACATATTCCTTCCAATCCATGCTGTGCGAAGAATCTATTTTTAATAATCTATAGAACCGTTCTTCAGTTTCACCCAATGCCCTCGATAGCAAATGATTTTCACCAAGAAAAACTTTTGCAATATAATTTCCAAGGAAATAAGATAGAGGAATTAGTACAGACATGAACACCGCAACCTGAAGTAAGTCAATTCTTAAATC